>JANPMZ010000120.1:0-11527 GCA_031427195.1 Nitrospirota bacterium | reverse complement strand
CGGTCCCGGTCCCGGTATGGGCGGCTCAGGATGGGGGAGGTAATCTATGGAGCTATGAAAGAGGCTGTAGGATGAAAGCGTTTCACGGTTTCAGGCGGTAACAATTCTTAAAATTCGTAATAAATGGAGGAATAAAAATGTTAAGGATAATCACATCAGCAGCAGTAGTAGTAGTGGCAAGCTTCCTGTTCTTCGGAGGCATTTCAGAGGCCTTGACCATTGACGAGGCTAAGGCGCAGATCGAAAAGCAGGCAGCGGAAAAGCGGCTGACCACGCAGGAGCAGACCGCGGCGGTCGAAAATCTCCAGAAGTTGGTTCAGAACGGCGTTCCCGTGGAGCACGCTGCAAAGGTGGTTAATGCCGGCATAAACGCGGGGATCAAGGGCAAGGAGCTTGCTGCTATTACTCAGTCCATTGTCTCGGTTCCTTCCGATGCGCGGGACGAGGCAGCCGCGGTTGCCGCCTATGCCGTCACCCATAAGTATAAGGCAAAGGATGTTGCAAATACGGTAGAAACCATGAACGGAGCGGTAAAATCCGGGACCAAACCTGATGTGGCCGAAAAGATGGTAACAATGTGCATGGATAAAGGCATGAGCATGGACGAGATGAAGGACACGATGAAGAACTTTATCAATGACACAAAGAAGGGGACGTCACCGGAGAAGGCAATGGAACACGCGGCCGCCTATGCGGATAAAATGGGCTTTGGCAGCGGCACCGGCATGGGCAGCGGCTCAGGCACGGGCAGCATGCCCGGGAGATAGTTGGATAATCGTGCGATTTTTCAGTGGGGCAGGTTCCCTGCCCCATGCTTTTCTTGAAAGGAGATTTATTATGAAGTTTCGTCTATTGATACTGTTTGTTTTGAGCATTCTCTGTATCGGCAGCCCGTCCTGGGCAGGGCTGATTCTGGACGTTGGGGCAAGCGGGACGTACGAGGACAACATCAATGGCTCCACCACTGACGCGAATAAAAAAGGAGATTACGCTACCACGGTGTCGGCCACGATCGGTGGACATACTGAAGTCGTGGAGAGAACAACGTATCTCTTCCTCAAAGGCGGGGGGGCGAGTACCTCTTATAATAAATATCCTCAGCTCGATGCGACCATAGGATACCTGAGCGCGGGAGTATATCACAAAATGGGAGACGTCCTGTCCGTGCAGGTCACGGCAAAGGGCAGGGACAAGGATTTCGAGGGGACCACGAGTGACAGCACTTCACTCGGAGGCGGCCTTGAACTGAAACAACAGCTCACGAGAAATTTCTGGATCAAGGAAGCCTACGAATACGAGAAGAGCGACGCGAATTCGAACTCGCTGGATTATGACGGTCAAACTGCGGGCGTCTGGGCGGGGATCAGGACAACGCCGGACACCTTTCTTGGCATAGGCTACAGTTATCTGCTCAGGAAGTATGAAATCACCAATTTTGAAACTACCTCGCAGGCAATATCGGGCAGCATCGCCTGGAGAATGATTTCAAAAATATATGCAAATGCAGGCTATGACCGTCAGATAAACGACTCGGATAAGCCGGGGACGAAATATTACAACAATAGCTATACGGTAGGTTTATCCTACAGTTATTAAAAAGGAGGTATACCCATGAAAAAGGCAAAAAGGATTTTGATGGTTGCGGCGGCTGTTCTGCTGGTCTCAATCGGAGGCGCAGCCTATGCAGCAGAGAGCAAGAATGACAGAACGGTTGCAGACCCGGCGATCAGGTCCGAGGTGAATGAAGGACCCGACATCGGTTTCGGCAGCGGCGCAGGTTTCGGTTCAGGCGGAAACTTCGGAAGCGCGTCGGGAATGGCCGGCTTTGGAGGTTCCGCGAGCAACGGCGGCACTGTGGGGATGGGCTACGGCTTCGGTTCGGGCTTTACCACCGGCATGCCGGGATCAACAGGATCCGGTCCATTGAGCGGTCCTCTGGTCTACTGATACGTTGCTGCTTGGCGCATCATGGCGATTCACCTGCCGCTTGAATCACAAAGGCGCCTTAACTGGCGTCTTTTCTTTTTTCCGTCAACCCCCCGCGCTCCCCGCAATTTCACCTCATTTAAAAAACGGCGGTTTGTTCGGCGCGTTTGGGAAACGCGCCCTACAAAGGCGTAGGGTCCGTTCCCCGAACGGACCGCACCATGGAAAAACATAACAATATGCATTTTACCCACAAATTTGTCGCACACCCGTCGCAAAAAAGCCGTTTGAAATGACGGTAAAAATAGTGTATCCTGTTCTTCGAATGCGGGCTTCGGGTGTCCTATCTTAATTACAGGACGGATAGGGCATGTCCTGCCGACCGGGAAACAAGGAGAGCCGCGGGAGAGACTTATGATGAGATGTACTCAATGGGCTATTGTCGCAATTCTGGCGCCGTTGCTGCTCATTGTTTCCGCATGCAGCGCAAGGTATACGGCCCCGATAACTGATGCAAAGGGGGTTACGTTGAGAATCCATGCCCCTGCCGCAAAGACCGTCTCCATCGTCGGGAGCTTCAACCGCTGGGACCGTGAACGGGACAGGCTCAACGGCCCCGGCAAGGACGGCTGGTGGGGCATAACCCTTCCCCTGCCTGACGGCAGGCATGAGTATCTGTTTTTGATTGACGGCAGGATATGGCTCGCGGACCCGTACGCACAGGCAACGGCGGACGATGGTCTCGGCGGAAGGAATTCCGTGTTGTACGTTGCAAGATAGTTTTCCAGAAGGTAGAGAAGGCGATGAAAATGAAGATACCATTTGTTACGGCAGCCGTCATCCTGCTTGTGGTCTGGGGCTCAGCATCGGCAGAGCCCGGGCAAAAGGCCGTTGATGAAATAAAACGTTCCGTCGAACGCTCTGCGCTTCCGCAGGAGGCAAAAGAGACGCTTCTTGCGAAGGCGCGCGAGGCCGTAAATGCAGGCATCCAGCCCGACGACATAGCGGTCATGGTGAGCAGGGGGCTTGACAGGGGAGTGGACGGCAAGGTCATCGCGGGTTTTCTTGACACTGCCGTGGAGGTAAAGGCTGCAAACCTGCCGGTCAGGCCCGTTCTGGACAGGATAGAGCAGGGCCTGTCAAAAGGGGTCCCGCCTGAGCGGATTTTCACTGCAACGAAAAGGCTGGCGGAGAAGCTTGCCGACGCCGATGGCATCGTGAGCAGTCTTGTCAGAAGCGGCTTAAAGGCAGGGAAGAGCGCGGAGAAAGAAGCGGCCGTGCAGACCGTGGCGCGCGCCCTGGAGAGATCGGTGCCTGAAGAGGTTATTTCGCAGACAGGGGTAAAGGCGCGGAAACAGAACTATTCCCTTTCGCTGTTCGAGAGGGCCGTTGACACCGTAACCACCCTTGCCGAGAACGGCGTTCCGGTGAATCCGGCCGCGAGGCTGGTCCAGAATGCCGTAGACAGCGGGTATAGTGAGAAAGAGTTGCTCGCTCTGGAGAGAGATATCCTGAGCGGGCTGAGAGAGGGCAGGAGCATGGATGAAGTGATAAAGAGGATGGAGTCGCCGATGGAGCGCCGGGATTTCGAGCGCGATTCCCGGGGCCTGGACCGTGAACAGATGCCCGGCGGCCCAGGGATGCCTGGCGGTTCCGGTTCCGGTATGCCCGGCGGCTCAGGATGGAAGTGGTAAGCCCGAGAGAAAAGACGATGGGGTATGAGCTCATACAGTTTACGCAGTATTGACATCCTTTTCCTTTTATGTAATTATGACCCATGGCCTTAGTTAACCACACCATCAGAGAAATCAACGCAAAGATCGTGTATTACGGGCCGGGCCTCTGCGGCAAGACCACGAACATCCACATGATCTATCACCGCATCGCGCCGACGCAGCGCGGCAAGCTCATCTCGCTTGCCACGGAATCCGACCGGACGCTCTTCTTCGACTTCCTTCCTGTTGAGCTTGGTACGATCAAGAACTACAAGGTGCGGTTCCATCTCTACACGGTGCCGGGTCAGGTGTTCTATAACGCCACGCGCAAACTGGTGCTGAAGGGCGCTGACGGCGTCATCTTTGTTGCTGACTCGCAGCGTGCCATGCTCGATGCGAACCTCGAAAGCCTCTCCAATTTGCGGGACAATTTTGCCGATATGGGCATCGATCTGACGGATTTTCCCATGGTGCTTCAGTACAACAAGCGCGACCTGCCCGATGTGCTGTCCATCGAAGAACTGAATACCGCATTGAACCCGCGCATGATCCCCTTTTACGAGGCGGTCGCCATGACCGGCGAGGGCGTGCTCAAGACCTTCACGTCCGTTTCCAAACAGGTGCTCCAGGACATGCAGAAGCATCCGGAGCGGCACAATTTCTCGATCGGCGACATTGTCTCACAAGGCGAGAGGGGCGAAGGTGCGAGGCTGTATGAGCCAACGCCGCTGGACCCGGCCCAGGCTGAACCGTCGATGGTGGATGCGGCCATGGCGGAAGCAAGGCCGGCAATGGCAGCGCTGGAAGAGGCCGTCGAAGCAGGCATGAAGGTGCATCTGGGAAAGCCGCGCATGGAGGACAGCCAGATCATCCTTCCCTTTGAGGTGGCGACCGACGGCAGGGAAGACCAGTTCCAGCTTCGCGTTACGATCGATATGAATGCTCCGCTGGCGAAGCGTTTCAAGGTCTTTGTGAAGAACGTCAAAAAATGAAGTTCCGCGGCATCGGGCCATGCCGCTCCTGCCAACTGCTGTCAGCGCGAGGGTTTCGCAAGAGCCGACCGGCTCCAGCGGCAGGTCGCCGGCGCCATGATCCGGCAGATCCGGAGAGGTGAACATGTCAAAGGTAACCGTGCTCATTCCCGCAGCGGGCATGGGCAAGCGAATGGGGAAGGCAGTGGCAAAGCAGTTTCTGTTGCTTGGCGACAAACCCCTGCTGGCGCACACCTTGCTCGCATTCCAGCGGGCACCCGAGATCGATGAGATCATCCCGATCCTCTCCAAAGAGGACATGGAATCCTGCCTCCGGGAGATCATCGAACGCTACCATATCACCAAGGTAAAAACGCTGGTCGTGGGCGGCAAAGAGCGCCAGGAGTCCGTATCGCACGGCCTGCAGAAGCTTGAAAAGGACGCCTCCATCGTGCTTGTGCATGACGGGGTGCGTCCCTTTGTGACGCAGGAGATGATCCGCGAGGTCGTCGAGCACGCCCGGAAGGGCGAATGCGTCACGGTCGGCGTGCCGGTCAAGGATACGGTCAAGGAAGTGGATGAACGGGGTTTTGTCCACCAGACGCTCGACCGGAGCAGGCTGTGGGCCATCCAGACGCCGCAGGCTTTTCCTGCCAAGGTACTGAAACATGCTTACGAAGAAACGTCCCGGCATAACGCCTTCGGCACCGATGACGCCATGCTGGTCGAGCGGGCAGGCGGCAAGGTCCGCGTGATCATGGGAAGCTACGAGAACATCAAAATAACCACGCCGGAGGACCTGATCCTGGCCGAGGAAATACTCAAGGGGCGGGAGTGATGCGGATCGGCGCCGGCTACGATGTCCATCGCCTGGTCGAGGGGCGGAAGCTCATCATCGGCGGCGTGGATATTCCCCACGAAAAAGGGCTGCTGGGACATTCGGATGCCGACGTGCTGCTCCACGCTGTCTGCGACGCTCTGCTGGGCGCCGCCGGGCTTGGCGACCTCGGAACGCATTTCCCCGATACGGCTGTTCAGTACAAGGGCATCTCAAGCCTTCTGCTGCTCGCTGAAGTCCGGGGTTTGCTTGGCCGGAAGGGGTATCGCGTGAACAACATCGATGCGACCATCGTGGCTGAGCGGCCGAAGATGGCTGGTTACATTCCTGCCATGGTCGCGAACATCGCATCGGCGATCCAGGTGGATCGGGCGGCCGTTAACGTGAAGGCGACGACGACCGAGGGGCTCGGCTTTGCAGGCAGGGGCGAAGGGATCGCCGCGTACGCTGCCTGCACGATCGTGCAATCCGAAATTGAAATATGAGCGATACCTTTAATAAAATAAAAAGAGATTTTCACGCGGCGCTTTCCATGGACCCTGCGGCGACGAGCAGGGTCGAGGTCGTCCTGACCTACGCGGGATTCCATGCGCTGTTGTCTTACCGGCTTGCGCACTGGCTGTGGAAACGGCGTATTCCTTTTGTGCCCCGGGCCCTGTCGCAGCTTGCGCGGTTTTTGACCGGCATCGAGATCCATCCCGGTGCGACCATCGGTTCGGGCATGTTCATCGACCACGGCATGGGTGTCGTGATCGGCGAGACCAGCGAGGTCGGGAACGATGTGACGCTTTTCCAGGGGGTGACGCTGGGGGGCACCGGCAAGCAGCGGGGCAAGCGGCATCCCACGCTCGGCAGCCATGTGGTCGTGGGCGCCGGCGCGAAGGTGCTGGGTCCGATTACGATAGGGGATTATGTCAAGGTCGGGGCCAATGCCGTGGTGCTCCAGGACGTGCCCGACTATTCCACGGTTGTCGGCATACCGGGCAAGATCGTGCGGATCAAGGACGAACGGGTGGCCGACGAGGCCCTCATGGACCACATCCATATTCCCGATCCTATCGCCGACCGGTTCATCGAAATGCAGGTCCAGATCGATTTGCTGAAGAAGGAATTGGAATCGATAAGAAGCAAGAAATAACGAATTGCCGGTCATCGTTATCCCTCTCACCAGAATAAAATTTCGGCTTGACAGCAGTGCGCTATCAGGTGTATTGTACCCCACTTAGCGATATTTCATGGACCAAAAGCCCCTTAAAAGGGGCTTTTTTTACCTTTGTTTAACAACGCAGATACCACGGGAACACAGGACAGGAGCGAGAGAATGTGCCGTTTGAGTGCGATTACATCGAGCGAATATCTTTCACCCATGGAGACCATTCATGCGCTCGAAACCATGAAGGAAGGCCATGATGGGTCCGGTCTGGGACTGATGCTCAAGGACATGGGAGGGCCCTTTGCTGATTACAAACAGTATCCGACCCTGTCGGCCATCTGTTCAGGCAAGGGCCTTGCCATGCTTGAAGAGCATATGAAGGCCCAGGGTTTTACCGAGAAATTGTCCTGGGAGCCGCCGATCAAGAACGTTCCCGGTGTCGAACGCCGCGAGCATTACATCGCAAAGGTCTACGATTATCCGGCAACATACCAGGACCGGTCGAAGACCGAGAAGGAAGATCTGCTCATGCAAACGCGGCTCACGCTCCGGTGCATGGGAGAGCCTGACGGATCGCTCTTCGTGTTCTCTTTCTACCCCGATGTGCTGACGCTCAAGGAAGTAGGAGATCCGCTGCAGCTCGGCGAATTCTTCGGCATCGAGAAGTCGGGCATCAAAGCAAAGATCGTTCTTGCTCAGGGTCGGCAGAACACCAACTACGCCATTTATCTTTACGCCTGCCATCCCTTCTTTATCCAGGGCTACGGCACCATGACGAACGGGGAGAACACTGCCTTTGTGCCGATTCGCGAGTACCTTATGGGCCGCGGCAACCCGGGGTATATGGGGTATAATTCCGACTCCGAAGTTCTCACCCACATTTTGCACTACACGAACCGGACCCTCGGGTATCCGCTTTCCTATTACAAAGATGTGATCACCCCGATGAAGGACGCCGAGATTTCAGGCCGCTCTGACGCGCCTGCGCTCAGGCTCCTGAAGAAGTCGCTCCGACCGCTCTGCATCGACGGTCCCAATTGCGTGATCGGGTTCACGCCCGACGGCACGGTCTTTCTGGTCCAGGACTCGAAGAAGCTCCGCCCCGGCATCGTCGGGGGCAAGCCGGGCAGGTATGCGCTCATGTCCGAGGTCTGCGGCGTTGACAGCGCCGTGCCGGACAGGGACAAGACAACGGACATCTTCCCCATGAAGTACGATATGGTGATCATCGCGCCTGGAGCGCGGGAGGTTAAGGTATGGAATCAGCTGCGCGGTTAGATCAGAATCATCAACTCTCGATCAAAGAGTTTCCCTATATCATCAAATGGCGGGAGGACCGCTGCACACGCTGCGGACGCTGCACCGCCGTCTGCCCGGTGAAGGCCATCGAGCCCGCGGTCAACACTCAGCGGACTGTGACGTCCGAAGGTTCCAGCCCCGAGCCGAAGGTGACCCGCAGGCTGACCCACGTGGTGAAGCAGTCAACGGAGATCGAACGCTACTGCATCGGCTGCGGCACCTGCGCGCTGGTCTGCCCCACGGAAGCGATCTTTCCGGAATACAATTTTCAGCACAAGTTCTATCACTTTAAGAACAAGGGCGGCATCCCCTATATGCGCGGTGGCCGGAGGAACGATCCTTCCATTTCGACGCTGGACAAGCTCAAGTTTACGCGCATCTCGATGCTGACCGACCCGGCGCTGGATGCGGGACGCCACGAGTTCCGTATCAGGACGCTGCTGGGCCGGAACCTTCCTGCGGAGCATCTGCCGATCAGGGTTCAGGGCGACAAGCTCATCACGATCGAGGGTCCCTTTGTCCCTCCGATGCGCGAGATCTACCCCATCAGGATCGGCAGCATGTCCATCGGCGCTCTCTCTCCCCATATGTGGGAAGGCCTCGCCATGGGCATCACGTATCTGAACGAAGTGGAAGGCCTTCCCGTGGTCATGTGCTCGGGCGAGGGCGGCATGCCCCCGAGCATCTTGAAATCACGGTTTATGAAATACTTCATCCTTCAGATCGCGTCAGGCTATTTCGGCTGGGATGAGATTATCCGCGCGCTCCCGGACATGATCGAAGACCCCTGCGCCATCGAGATCAAGTACGGACAAGGCGCGAAGCCGGGCGACGGAGGTCTGCTCCAGGCCTACAAGGTGCTGGGCCTTATCTCGAAGATCCGCGGCGTACCGCAGTTTATCGATCTGGCCTCGCCGCCCACGCACCAGACTAAGTATTCCATCGAAGAGGCTGTTGCGAAGATGATCCAGTCCATGTCCATGGCCTGGGGTTTCCGTGTGCCGGTCTATCCCAAGATCTCCGGCACCAAGACGGCCCGGGCAGTGCTGAACAACCTGGCCCGCAACCCCTATGCCGCGGCGCTCTGCATCGACGGCGAGGACGGCGGCACCGGGGCGGCGTACAACGTTTCCATGGACAAGATGGGCCATCCCATTGCATCGAACATCCGCGACTGCTACCTTGACCTCGTGAAGCAGGGCAAACAGAATGAGCTTCCGCTGATCGCCGCGGGCGGTGTGGGCAAGGGCGGCAACCTCGCGGCGAACGCGGCGGCGCTTATCATGCTCGGGGCGTCGGCAGTCGACATCGGCAAGTACATCATGCAGACCGCCGCGGGCTGCTTCGGCGACGAATACAACCGCTGCAACGTTTGCAACCTCGGCAAGTGCCCGCGGGGCATCACGACGCAGGATCCCAAACTGTACCGCAGGCTTGATCCCGACAAAGTGGCCGAACGGGTCGTCGAGGTGTTCAAGGCTGCCGACGTGGAGCTCAAGAAGATCTTTGCGCCGCTCGGCAGGAGCACCGAGCTGCCCATCGGCATGTCCGACGCGCTGGGTGTGGCGGACAAGGACATCGCGGAACGGCTTTCGATCAGCTACGTATGCTAAAGAGACAGTAGACGGAAGTCAGGAGTCAGTAGTCAGAATGAAGGATTTATTCTGGCTCCTGGCTTCTGGCTACTGACTCCTTTTTTACAGGGGAACTAATGATAATCAAGGGCAATATTGACGGAAAACGGGTCTCTTCGAAAACGCTCGAAGAGCAGATACAGAAGGCTGTCAAGGACGGCGCCACTGAGCTCACGATTGTAGCCGACGGCCAGCACGGCATCGGCGGACGGATCTGGCCGCAATTCGGCACGGTGAAAATCACCATTGAGGGCACGTCGGGACAGCGCGTGGGCAGCATGGGCATGGAGAACACCGGGATCCTGGTCAAGGGCTCGACCTCCGACGACACGGGCTGGCTCAACTGTGGCACGACGATCACCGTGCTCGGCGACGTGGCGAACGGCGCACACAACGCGGCGGCCCAGGGCAAGCTCTATGTCCAGGGCGGCGGCGGCGCGCGGTGCGACACCATGACCAAGAAGAACCCCCGGTTCCCGGACCTTGAGTCCTGGTACTTCCGAAACGTCGGTGATTCCTTTGCCGAGTTCAAGGCAGGCGGCATTGCCGTGGTCTGCGGCGTGGAGCCCCGCGACGCGGAGAATATCCTGGGCTACCGTCCCTGCGTGGGCATGGTCGGCGGCACGATCTATTTCCGCGGTCCCATCAGGGAGTACAGCAAGGCGGACGTGAAGCTCGTGGACCTCACCCCGCAGGACTGGGAGTGGCTCACGACGAACATGAAGCCCTATCTTCAGGCCATCGACCGGGTATCTCACTTCGAAGAACTTATCGGGGACATCAACGCCTGGAAGAAGCTCATCGCTTTTACCCCGGCTGAGAAAGCCAAGACGAAGGGCAAGCTCAAGATGGGACTCACGGATTTCCGCTTGAATATGTGGGAAAAGGAAGTGGGCAAGGGCGGCATGTTCGGCGCTTACCTCACCCATGACCGTTCGGTGCTTCCCTATATCACGAACGGCGAAGAGCGCCGCTGGATGCCGCTCTGGAAGAACGACAAATATCTTCCTCCCTGCGCCTATGCCTGCCCGTCTCGCATTCCGTCGCACAAGCGGGCGTCGCTTATCAGACAGGGGAGAACGGCCGAGGCGCTTGCGCTCGTGCTCCAGTACAGCCCGCTCCCGGCAACGGTCTGCGGCACGGTATGCCCGAACCTCTGCATGACCGACTGCACCCGCGGCCGCGTTGACGAGCCGTTGAATATCAAGGAGTATGGCTCGGCTGCGCTGAACCTCAAGGCGCCGAAGAAAGCAAAGTCGACCGGCCAGAGCATCGCCGTCATCGGCGGCGGTCCCGGCGGCCTCTCAGCCGCATGGCAGCTGGGGCTCAAAGGCCACAGCGTTGACCTGTATGAAGCTTCAAACAAGATCGGCGGTAAGCTCGAAATGTGCATTCCCCGCGAGCGTCTGCCTAAGAAGATCCTGGACAAGGAACTCTCGCGCTTTGCCGAGCTCGGCGTGAACGTCCAGGTGAATTTTACTGTAGGTAAAAAGAAGTTCGAGAAGATCTACAAGGACCACGATGTAGTGGTCATTGCAGTCGGCGCTCACGAAGGCCGCGTTATCCCGTTCCCGGGGCACGAGGATGTCGTCCTCGGCATCGATTATCTTAAAGAAGTGAATTTCGGCAAGCCGAAAAATCTTAAGGGCCAGAAAGTGGTCGTGATCGGCGCGGGCAACGTGGGCATGGACATTGCGTGCCAGGCCTACGAGCACGGCGCTGCGTCCGTGACCGCCGTTGATGTGCAGAAGCCTGCTTCCTTCGGGAAAGAACAGGAGATGGCGAAAGCCAAAGGCACAGAGCTCCTGTTCCCGAAGGTGACGGAAAAGTACGATGCCAAGTCGAAAAAGCTCTTTTTCAAGGACGGCACAAGCGTTGATGCCGATATGGTGATCATCTCGATCGGCGAAAAGCCGGTGCTCGATTTCCTTCCGCCATCGATCAATACCGAGCGCGGCTACATTACGGTGAACGACCTGGGCCAGACCTCG
>JANPMZ010000119.1:0-4532 GCA_031427195.1 Nitrospirota bacterium | reverse complement strand
AGGCCGAGATCATCCCCCTCTCCATGACAACGGCAAGCATGATCCTGGAGGGAATCGGGGCGCTGGACTGGCAGGTCATCCGCAAAGCGCTTCCCCCGCCCGAAACCGTGCTCCGGCCGGCAGCGACGCCGTCCCGGCTCTTTCGCATCGCCGACCTGACCCCGGAACAGAAGAACATCTACGCCATGATCAACGACAGCCGCAGCATCGAAGAGCTCTGCTCCCTTTCGGTGGTCGGCGACTTCAACACCTGCAAGGCGATCTACGCCCTGCTGGCAATACGCATGGTGGAGCCGGGAACGGCCGGGGACGCCCGCATGTCAACGCGCGATACGGCACGGGCCGCCGCCGGTGACAACGGGGCGCCGGAACCGGATGCCGGCAAGGCGGATCCCGTTTCGCGGGATGAGATCCAGGAGGCCTATGCCGCACTGGACAAGCAGGACCATTACCAGATCCTCGGCGTCGACAAAACAATCTCTCCGGCCGAATTGAAAAAAGTATATTTCAGCCTGGCCAAGCGCTACCACCCTGACCGTCACTTTGAGCCGGAGATGGCAGACATGAAAACCGTGCTTGAGCTCCTTTTCACCAGGACCCACCAGGCATACGAGACGCTCAGTAATGATTTAAAACGCAATGAGTACGACCGCATGCAAGTACAGGGAACAAAAAAAGCTCCCGAAGTGATCAAAGCCCGGAGCGAGAAGCTGGAAAAAAGGGCGACGGCAGCCAAACAATTTGAGCTCGGCATGTCCGCCTTCAAGATAGGCAATTTCTGGGGCGCCGAGGAATCCTTCAAGTGGGCCTGCCAGTTCGACCCGGAGAACAGCAAATACTTTCACTACCGAGGCATGTCGCTGTCGCGCATTCCCCGGAGAAGCCACGAGGCCGAGGAACATCTGCGTAAAGCGATTGAGCTCGAGCCGGAAATCAGCAGCTACCATCTGGAACTGGGAAACCTCTACCTGAAGGGCGGGCTCAAAAACCGGGCGCTGCCGCATTTCGAACAGGCCCTCGAATGTGACCCGACGTCGGATGCTGCCCGGAAAGCCGTTGCAGCGGCCGCCGACGGAGCAGCGGCGCCGAAGGAAGAATCCAGGGACCAGGGCGGAATGTTCAGAAAAATGTTCACGGACGGTAAAAAGTCCTGAACCTCGTTATGGCTTTGCATGCAGTTTCAGCAGTTCGTCGATCAGATGATCGGCTTCGTGGAGCATCCCCTTCCGCAGCAGCTCGAGAACACCTGAACCAATGATCGCTTCAAGGATCTGCCGCCTGCTCTTTTCGCTCCCGACCTCCTCCTGAAGACGCTTTCGCACAGCAGCCAGCCTCGTCAACAATAGCTCATATTCAGGCCCGTACTGTTTCTCCAGTTCCTGCCGAATGCTCCTCGACAGCGCCGGGCTCGCTCCGCTCGTCGACACGGCGATCACCAGGTCCCCGCGCTCCACCACCGACGGCACGATGAAACTGCTCTCTTCGGGCGGCGCGGCCACATTCACCAGTATCCCTTTTTTTCGGCAAAGCTGCGCTACGGCACAATTTACGGTGAGGTCATTGGTTGCGGCAATAACGAGGTGGGCGCCGTCAAGATGGGCTTCCTGGAACAAGACGGGGACCTGAAGTACCTTTCCGGATGCGGCAAGGTCAGCCAGCTTTGGCGTGAGCGAAGGGCTCACGACCGTCACGTCGGCGCCCGCCTCAAGAAGAGAGAGCGTCTTGCGCTCGGCGACCTGGCCGCCGCCAACGACCACACAGCGCCGCTCACGGAGATTCAGGTTCACGGGATAGTATTTCATTTTGACTTGAGCGCGCTGATGAGGGGTCCGACGATATCCAGCATGGCGGGATACTTTTTTGCGAGCAGTTCGAACTGCCGAAGCGCATCGTCGCGCCTGCCCAGTTCTTTATAGGACAACCCGGCGTAGTAGAGAGCATCCTTTTCCGCCGTCGATCCAGGATACTCGTTCAACAGTGTCTCAAGCCTCGCCGCGGCAGCCAGGTACGAGCCCTTTTTGTGGTAGAACCGGCCGACATAGAGTTCGTATTCAGCCAGCCGGTCCCTGCAGAACGCGATAGAGCGGGTCGCCTGCTCTTCGTACGCGCTTTTCGGGTATTTGCTCTTCAGGGTTTCGAATTCCTTGACCGCCGTATGCACGAGCTCGGGGTCGCGGTCGATGGTGGTGAGCTGGTTGTAACTGCACAGGGCAACCTGGTACTGGGCGTAGGCCGCATCCTTGTTCACCGGGTGAAAGTTGAGAAAGGCCTGGTACTCGACCCGGGCTTCGTCGTACTTCTCTTCTCCGAAGTAGGTGTCGGCGATGCGCAGCATCAGTGCCGGATCATAGCTCCGGTCCGGAGCTTTTTCCTGAATCTCCTGATAGTCCTTGCGCGCTTTTTCGAAGGAGCCCTTGACCATGTTCTCTTCAGCCTGTTTAAACAGGACCGTCGGGTCGAAGACCTCCTGCTTTTCCGCACAGCCGGTATGAACAACGAGCAGCAGGAGGGTGAGAAGTTTTTTCATGAAGAGGACCACTTTCTGGAATGGCGCCGAAGAAAGGGCGCCTTATAGGGGCACACTGCTTCAGAGCGGCAACGGAGGCAATATATCACAGTGGATTTCCCTTTGTCAATGATTGCTTGTTTCAGCGCTCATGACGTCTCAACCCGGGTTCCGGTTTTCGTCACCCCGGGCCTCACATGCCGTGTGGCGGATGACCTTCCCCTTGACCATATACACGACCATTTCCGCGATGTTGGTCGCATGGTCCGCAATGCGCTCCAGGTATTTTGTAATATAGGTGAGACGCACGGCGCGTGAGATATTTTTTGGGTCCTGCAGCATATATACCAGCAATTCATTGAATATCTGATGGTTCAGGTTGTCGACAAAGTCGTCGGCCGCGCACACGCTCAGGGCGAGTTCGGCATCGTTGGCCACAAAAGCGTCAAGACTGTCCTTGAGCATTTTTTGTGCCGCCTCGGCCATGCGCGGAATATCGATATAGGGCTTGAGCGGCGGCTCGTCGTTCAGCTCCATAGCGCGTTCGCAGATGTCCACGGCCAGATCGCCCATGCGTTCGAGATCGGTGATGATCTTAATAGCCGTCGTAATGAATCTGAGATTGCTGCCCGTGGGCTGCCAGATGGCGAGGAACCGGATGCACTCTTCCTCAATCTCGACGTCAAAATTATTGACAATGGCGTCTCCGTCAATGACCTCGATCGCCAGATTCCGGTCCCGCTCCACTAATGCGTTAACGGACTTCCTGATGGACTCTTCGACAAAGCCCCCCATTTTGAGCAACCGCTCCTTGAGCGCGTCGATATCCTGTTCTTTCTGCATGGTCATGAGATTCTCCTACCGTCGCATTCAAGATTCAAAATTTAATATTCAAGGTTTTTATTCCGCAATAGGTTATCCGAATCTTCCCGTAATATAATCGTCCGTCTGTTTCTTATCAGGGTTGGTGAAGATTTTTATCGTCGGCCCGTACTCGATGAGTTCACCCATATAGAGGAACGCCGTCATGTCCGAGATACGGGCCGCCTGCTGCATGTTGTGGGTCACGATGATGATCGTGACTCGCTCCTTGAGCTCCGCAACGAGTTCCTCGATCTTTCCCGTGGCAATGGGGTCCAGGGCCGAGGTCGGCTCGTCGAAGAGAATGATTTCGGGTTCCGTGGCCAGGGCGCGGGCGATGCAGATCCGCTGCTGCTGGCCTCCGGAGAGGTTGAAGGCGAGACTGTGCAGCCTGTCTTTGGTCTCGTTCCAGATCGCCGCGCCCTTCAGGGCTTGCTCGACCTTTTCATCCAGTATGCTTTTTTTCGAGACGTCGCGCACGCGGAGCCCGTACGCCACGTTCTCATAGATAGACTTGGGGAACGGATTCGGTTTCTGGAACACCATGCTGATGCGCATGCGCACCTCAATGGGGTCCACCTGGGGGCTGATGATGTTCACGTTGTCAGGGTGAATGATGATCTCGCCCTCGTAGCGGTTCCCGTGATACAGGTCGTGCATGCGGTTGAAGCAGCGAAGATACGTTGTCTTGCCGCACCCCGAAGGGCCGATGAACGCCGTCACCTGCTTCTCCGGAATATCGAGACTGATGTTTTGGAGCGCTTGGACCGAACCATAGAAGAAGCTGAGATTCTTGACTTCGGCCTTGATTGTTTTACCGGTCAGAGACGTCATGGGGAAAACTCTCCTTCGTGATTACCATTTGAGACGGCTGCGGATACGGGAGCGGAGATAAATCGCAAGCCCGTTCATGGCAAGCGTCATGAGCAGCAGGATAACGCCCGCCGCCGCCGCGTTATGCTGGAACGCCTCCTCGGGCCGGGACGTCCAGTTGAACATCTGGATCGGCATTACCGTGAAGGGATCCAGCAGCCATTTGAATGAAATAAACGGGAACTCGGCGGTGAACGGTGATTGGGGCAGAAAGGCGATGAACGTCAGCGCGCCGATGGTGATCAAGGGCGCGGTCTCGCCGATGGCCCGGGAAAGACCGATGATCACGCCC
>JANPMZ010000118.1:0-1939 GCA_031427195.1 Nitrospirota bacterium | reverse complement strand
CCCCTGCGGGGAAGGATGAATCTCTGAGGAAAGGGGAAAGGAGGCAAACGCTCGACCCCGGTCTGTTCAAAGATCCAGAGGTGAAGAAGGCTTATCAGGTTGCGAAAGAAATCCCCTGGGTGCTGGACAGCATTTATTGTTATTGCGAGTGCCAAAAGTATTTCGGGCACATAAGCCTTTTAAGCTGTTACATTGATGATCATGCTGCGACTTGAGGCATCTGCCTTGGGGAGGCCCTGCGGGCCTTCGAGCTGGTCCAAAAAGGATATTCCGTCGGGGAAATCAGGGACATCGTTCAGAAAGAATATGAAAAAAAGTAAAGGCTGAACTCATTCGGGGAAACCGGGGAGAACATAACGGCTAACGCTTGCCTATATGGCGGGAAGCGCCCTGAGCTTGCAGAGGACGAAGCTCCGCGCAGGGGGAGTGGAGAAGTAAAAAAAAGGTGAAAATAATAACGCTCGTGATGTTTTCTCTCGGGAGCCTTCTCAACAGCGGTATTTACGCGGAAGAAGCCAAAGACGCGCACAAACCGCACCAGCACCGGCGCCCGGAACATACAAAAATTAAGAACCCGCTCGCAATGTCGGAACAATCCATCGCGGAGGGCAGGAAGTTTTTCGAGAGGCATTGCATGGCTTGTCACGGAAAGGCGGGAACAGGGGGGATCGGTTCTGATCTAACAAGCGTTGCGCGGAAGCATGGCAGCAGCGATGGTGAAGTGTTTCATGTTATCTCCGATGGCATACAGGGAACAGCCATGAGGGGATTTGGAAATGAACTATCGGAAAAAATGAGGTGGCATGTTGTGAATTATCTTAACAGTCTGAAGAAAAGCGAAAAAAATAAGATGGGGATGTGATATACTTGGCTGTATGAAATGCTACATTCCATGAAGCAAACGCTTCAATATGTTGCGTGTGTTTTTTGCCGTTCCCGTAATTTCTTTATTTTTCAATGAATAACTGAGGCCTCCTGTTTGGCCCGTCCATTGCAATACTATCGCGCAAGGAGGTAGTAAAATGAATAACCAAAGAGGCGAAGTTGTAACAGGCGTTCTGGTCGTAATAATGGTGGGGATGATGATTTTCGGGATGTTCTCCATGAACGGAGGTCGAGGGGACCACAAAGGAGACACCAAGAGTGACCAACAGGACCATTCCGAAACGGGTCAACATAACATGCATCACTAACCCGAAGCTGAGAACGGAAAATGAGAAATTTTCTCATGCGAGAAGCTACTGTTCATTAGGAAAACAAGGGCAGTTCGATATTTTAGTGTGATGTTGGTTAGCTCAAGCCTTGCCGTTGCGGCCATGAGCGCCAACCCGGTGTCCTTGGAGGTGAATGCCCTGAGGACTCGAAGGGCGAAGACATGAGGACCAATGGTCGTTCTGAAAGGAGGAGGCTGGGAAGCAGGAGACGCCCGTCGTTGTTGTGTCAAGTCAGGAACATTCAATAAAAAAAGGAGAAAATAATGAAAAGGTATTCAGCGTATTTGATGAGCTTTGGATTCACGATCGTATTTGTCGCAGCCACGGCCTCTGCCCAGATGAGCGGCGGCGGTGGAATGGGAGGCCAGCAACAACAGCCGGGAGGGATGATGGGCTCTCAGCAGTCCTCGCAGATGATGAGCGGTCAAATGATGAATCAGCAGATGATGCGCGACATGTCGGGGATGATGAGCCAGATGCAGAGCATGATGCAGAAGATGTCCGGGACCATGGAGCAGAAGCAGGGTATGGACCATTCCAGGATGCAGGACATGTCGAAGATGATGAATGATATGTCCGCAACCATGAAAGAGATGTCTGAGCATATGGGCAAGGGAACAATGGATTCCGCCACGATGAAAGCTATGCAGGAGCGGATGAAGACCATGAACCAGACGATGGATGGCATGCAGAAGGGGAGTAAATAACGTGAAGCAGGGTGTGGA
>JANPMZ010000117.1:0-3255 GCA_031427195.1 Nitrospirota bacterium | reverse complement strand
AATAACCGGTTCGGGCCCGCGGCCGATACCGGGCAGGGTGCATCATGGAGCAGGGGCGGATGGACAGACGGGGGAGGATACTCCTTATAGTTGCATTGATCGGGCTGGGCTTCGCGCTGATCGCGGGGCGGCTCGTGTATTTGCAGGTCATCGACCGGGCGAATCTTGCGGCCCGCGCCGAGCGGCAGCAGCAGCGTGTGGTCACGCTGGAATCAAAACGCGGGACGATTTTCGACCGCCGGAAGCGCGAACTTGCCGTGAGCCTCGAGGTGGAGTCGGTCTATGGCGTACCGTCCGATATCGAGAACCCCCGGCAGATGGCGCAGCAGCTCTCGCGCATCCTGCGCGAAGATCCGAAAACGCTGGAGCGCCGGCTCGCGAGCGATAAACATTTTGTCTGGATCAGCCGCAAGGTGGAGCCGGGCCGCGCAGCGAAAGTGAAGGACCTGGGATCCAAGGACGTGGGGTTCAGGTTCGAGAGCCGCCGGTTCTATCCCAAGAAGACGCTTGCCGGTTCGGTGCTCGGTTTTACGGGCATGGACAACGAAGGGCTCGAAGGCCTGGAGCGCTCCTATGACAAGGAGCTTCGCGGCGTGAGCGGCTGGGTGCTGGCGGAAAAGGACGCCGTGGGCAGGACGGTCTTTCCCGGCGGCCCCGGCTTTCAGTACCGGCTGCCGAAGGCGGGCAACGACGTCATCCTCACCATCGATGAGGTGATCCAGCATATTGCCGATCGGGAGCTGGAGCGTGCGGTCACGACCGCACGGGCCAAGGGCGGGGTCTGCATCGTCATGGACCCCGGCACCGGCGAGTTGCTGGCCTTGTCGGTGGCCACGGCCCACGGCCGGCCGGCCTTCAACCCGAACGAGCCGCAGCAATACCGGTCGGGCGAGTGGCGGAACCGCGGCGTGACCGACGTGTTTGAGCCCGGTTCGATCTTCAAGGTGGTGCTTGCGGCAGCCGCGCTGGAAGAGAAGGTCGTGCACCCCCTGGAGAAGATCGATTGCAGCGCCGGGAGCATAAAGATCGCCGACCGGGTGATCAACGATGCCCACCGGAACGGGGTGCTGACGTTCACTGACGTGATCGCCGATTCGAGCAACGTGGGGACGATCAAGGTCGCCCTGCGGCTCGGCAAGGAACGGTTCGCCAAATACATCACCGCCTTTGGATTCGGTCGCAAGACCGGCGTGGACCTTCCCGGCGAGATCCCGGGGCTGCTCAAGGACAGAAGGCTGTGGTCGGGCGTGTCGATCGGCTCCATCGCCATCGGTCAGGAGATCGGGGTGACGCCGATCCAGATGGCCGCAGCCTATGGTGCGCTGGCCAACGGCGGCATGCTCATGAAGCCCTATCTCGTCTCCCAGATCGTGGACCAGGGCGGCGGGGTCGGAAAAAAATTCGCACCGCAGCCCGTCGGCCGGGTGATCACGCAAGACACCTGCGCCAAGGTGAGCCGGATGCTGCAGAGGGTCGTCGCTTACGGCACGGGCCAGCAGGCGAAACCCACAGGATACAGCGCCGCAGGCAAGACCGGCACGGCTCAGAAGATCGACCCGCGGACCGGCCTGTATTCAAAAAAAGAGTATGTCAGTTCTTTTGTCGGCTTTGTGCCGGCAGCGTCTCCGAGGCTGGTGATCCTCGTGATGGTCGACACTCCCGAAGGGGACATCTATGGCGGCACCGTGGCAGCGCCGGTGTTCCGGGCCGTGGCAGAGCAGAGCCTGGCCTATCTGCAGGTGGCGCCCGATGATGGGGGAGGCAGCATGCTCCTGGTGAACCGATGAAACTCAGTGAATTGCTTGCCACGGCCTTGCAGGTCGCGCTGCCCTTGCACTGCCCGGACAGCGAGGTTGTCGCCCTTTCCCACGACTCCCGGACAATCACCGCCGGGTCGCTCTTTGTGGCTGTGCGAGGCTTTCACTCGGACGGCCATCAGTTTATTCCGCAGGCCCTCAGGCAGGGCGCGGTCGCGGTCATTGCCGAGGAACAGCACGGTCCCGCGGGCGGGAGCGCCGCGCCAATCATTGCGGTGCCGGATTCCCGCGTTGCTCTTGCGCGCCTTGCAACGATTTTTTACGGACGTCCTTCAGAGCGACTCAAGCTCATCGGCATCACCGGCACAAAGGGCAAGACGACCACGAGTTATCTCGTGAGATCCATCATCGAGGCTGCCGGTCACCGGACCGGGCTCATCGGCACCATCGACTATCGCGTGGGGGACAAGGTGTATCCCGCGCCGAATACGACCCCTGAGTCGCTGGATCTGCAAAAGCTCCTGGCTGAGATGGTGGACGCGCACGCCGACTATTGTGTCATGGAGGTTTCCTCCCATGCCCTGGCGCTGGGCCGCACCGACGGCTGCGTATTTGAGGCAGCGCTTTTCACGAATCTGGCGCAGGACCACCTGGACTTTCATAAGGACCTGGGGTCTTATTTCCAGGCAAAGCTCCTGCTGTTCACGCCCCTTGCCGCGGACAAGACCGCAGTGGTCAACAGAGACGATGCGGTTGCTCCGGCCATTATCGGAAGGACGAAGGCGAAGGTCACGAGCTACGGCATGTCCGCTCAGGCCGACATTCATCCGTCGAAGACGATCGGCCACGGCATCAGCGGGCTCTCCTTTTCCGTGTGCACGCCCATCGGTCTGATCGCGGTGGAGTCGCCGCTCATCGGGAAGCATAATGTCTATAATATCCTGGCCGCCATAGGCGCCGGGCTGTCCCAGGGTTTCAGCGCGGAGACGATCTCCCGGGGCATAACGGCCATGAAAGCCGTGCCGGGCAGGATGGAAAAGGTGGATGCGGGGCAGTGCTTCGGCGTCATCGTGGACTACGCGCACACCGAAGATTCGCTGGACAAGCTGCTTGATGCTGTCCGGGAAATAACAACGGGCAGGGTGATCACGCTGTTCGGCTGCGGCGGAGACCGGGACAGGACCAAGCGGCCTGCCATGGGCGCGGTTGCGGTGAAAAAAAGCGACTTTGCGATCGTCACTACGGACAACCCGAGGACCGAAGACCCGCGGGCCATCATCAATGAAATAGAAAGCGGCATGAGCTCTTCGGGGACCAGGGCTGCTTCGCCTGCGGACGCACAGCGCACCATTCCCGGGAAAACTCCCTATCTGGTCATTCCCGACCGTGCCGAGGCGATCAGCACGGCGATCATGCTTGCAGGACCCGGGGACGTCGTCGTGCTTGCCGGCAAGGGGCATGAGGATTACCAGATCATCGGCGACACGAAGCACCACTT
>JANPMZ010000116.1:0-4529 GCA_031427195.1 Nitrospirota bacterium | reverse complement strand
GCGCCTTTTTCCGCATACAGGTCGGCAGCGCGGATATATTCCTTCACCGCCCCGGCCTTGTTGTTCAGTTTCTGATAGGCATCGCCGATCCGAACGCGGATGATCGGGTCGGGCTCGATGCCAAAAAGTTTTTCCATCTCGGATATGACAGCTTTCCAGTCCGCCTTGCCGATGAATTTCTGGATACTTTCCAGCAGTTTTGCCTTTTCCTGCGCAGACGGGGCCTTCGGGGATGGGGTTTTCTCAGGAGCGGCTTCCTGCGTCTTTGGCTGCGTTGCTGCCGGGGGCTCAGGCTTCAGCGGGGGGGCTTGTTGCGGGGCCTTTTCGACAACCGGTTCAGGCACCTTCCGGGTGGATTGTATCTTCGCGCTCGTTCCTTTTTCACGCGAAGCAGAATACTGTTCCAGGACCTGCAGCACCCGCGGTCTGCGCGTTACCAGGTCGCGCAGCTTGTCCTCGGTCACTTCGAGGATCACGGCATCCTCGGCTGTCTCAACCGTCGCGGTCCGGGGATTACCCGTAAGAAAGGACATTTCTCCGAAGAATTCGTTGGCGTGGAGAATTGCGAGGTCAAGCCGCTCTCCCGAGGGGACCAGCGTCCAGACCTTGACCGAGCCGTTGGCGATAACGTATACCGATTGCCCCGTGTCTCCCTGCTTCACAATGGGCTGGCCGGGCTGCAGAATGTGCACGGTCATCATTTTCGTAAAATCATCGAACTCTTCCTGCGTCAGTCCTGCGAACAACGGGATGACGCTGCGGGCTGGTTTTACGGCGCCTTCTTCAGCAGGTTCGTGGGTTTTTTCGGTCATGGCCTTGTTCGAGTGGAGCGAGGCCATTTTCTCATTGGCGGGTTTGCTCTGCGGGTCAAGCCGGAGGGCCAGTTTATACAGGGCGAGCGCCCTGACGATGACACCCCTGGCGGCAAATAGGTCAGCGGCATGAATATATTCCTTCACCGCATCGGAAGCCTGTTTCAGCTTCTGGTAGGCGTCGCCCATGCGGACACGGATCATGGGATCGGGATCGATGGCAAACAGTTTCTCCATCTCGGCAACCGCGGCTTTCCATTCGGACTTGCCGAGATAGTTCTGGATCGTATCGATGAGCTGTGCTTTATCGGTCGACATCCCTGTGCCTCCGTTTTCGCGAATAGGTTGTGCTGCAAAGCCGGGCTCCCCGAAACCTGCGCAACGGGGCTAGATAAACTCTTTGACCTTCTCCAGCGTGCTCTTGACCCGCTCCTCGTAATATTTCTGAAGCACCTGCTTGATGCGCGGCCGTTTGGAGATCAGGTCCAGCAGTTCATCTTCAGGCAATTCCAGCAGTACGGTCTCTTCGATCGCTTCGACGGTTGCGGTCCTCGGCTTGCCCGTGAGGAAGGCTATCTCACCGAAAAAGTCGCTGGGCTGCAACACGGCAAGCTGTACTTTCTTCCCCTGGAGCATGGTAGAGACGCCGACGGCGCCGCGGGTTGCGACATAGACGGAGCTGCCCGACTCTCCCTCGCGGATGATGGTCTTGCCCGCGGGATAGGTATGCACAACCATTCGCTTGGTAAAGTCGTTGAACTCTTCCTGAGTAAGGTCGGCAAAGAGAGGGATCACGCTGCTGGCGGGTTCGAGCGTACCGAACTCCAGTGGTTCAATCTTGTTCTGAACAACGGTGGTGTGCGAATGGAGGCCTTCCAGCTTTTCCTGGGCCTGCTTGCTTGCGGGATCGAGCCTGAGCGCCAGCTTATACTGCGCCAGGGCCTTGACCACGAATCCCTTTTCCGCATAAAGGTCCGCCGCGTGAATGTACTCCTTCACGGCCTCCGGCTTCTGGTTGAGCTTCTGGCGCGCATCGCCGATGCGCACCCGGACGATGGGGTCCTGATCAATTGCGAAGAGCTTCTCCATCTCCGCTATTGCAGCTTTCCAGTCGGATTTCTGGAGATATTTTTGAATATTCTCGCTGATCGTTGCTTTTTCGGTTGCCACCGTCGTCCTCCTTAAAAAGATCTTTTTTCCGCGTTCTCAAACCGCGTGAACCTGTTGATGTACGTGAGATCCACTTTGCCCACAGGACCGTTCCGCTGCTTCCCGATGATGATCTCGGCCACGCCCCTCCTGCCGCACAAACACTCTCCGTCGGGAGGGCACTCACATTTATTATAGACCTCGTCACGATAAATGAACAGGATCACATCGGCGTCCTGCTCGATGGCGCCGGATTCGCGAAGATCGGCGAGCATGGGCCTTTTTTCCTTGCCCGGGCGGGTCTCCACGGCCCGGTTGAGCTGCGACAGCGCAATGACCGGGATCTCCAGGTCCTTTGCCAGCATTTTGAGCGAACGGGAAATATTCGATATTTCCTGTTCCCTGCTCGATTCGCTTCCCCGTCCCCGCATAAGCTGCAGATAATCGACCACGATCAGATCGAGACCGTGTTCGAGCTTCAGCCGCCGCGCTTTTGCCTGCATCTCGAGCACGGAGAGGGCCGCCGAATCATCGATATACATCGGCGCTTCGTGCAGCCTGCCGGCCGCATTGGACAGCGGCGTCCAGTCGCGGTCCGACAAATGGCCGGTCCGGAGCTTATGCGCATCAACCCGCGCTTCAGAACCAAGCATTCTCAGCACCAGCTGCCCCTTGGACATTTCCAGGCTGAAAAAAGCAACGGTCTTGCCTTTTTCGATTGCCGCATGGGCGGCGATGTTGAGAACGAACGCGGTCTTTCCCATGGAGGGGCGGCCGGCGATGATAATGAGATCGCTCGGTTGCAGCCCCGACATCATATTGTCCAGGTCCACGAATCCGGTGGGGATCCCCGTGACCATTTCCTTCTGGTCGTAAAGCTTTTCGACCATCTTGATGCTGTGGCCGACGATCTCCTTGAGCGAGAAGAACGGTTTGCCGATCTGCTTCTGGGCAATGTCGAAGATGGCCCGTTCGGCCGTATTCAGCAGTTCATCGATGCTGTCCACGGTCCGTGAATCATCGTAGCACTGCGTAATAATGTCCGTGGACGTATGAATAAGCCTGCGCAGGACCGATTTTTCACGCACGATCCGGGCGTGGTACTTGATGTTTGCCGCCGTGGGCACGAGGCTGACCAGCGTTGCCAGGTACGAGGCGCCGCCGACCCCTTCCATCGTCGTCTTGCCGCGCAGGTTGTCGCTGAGCGTGACGAGGTCGATGGCCTCGCGGGCCACGTGCATATCGAGCATGATCTGGAATATCCTGCGGTGGGAATCCTTGTAGAAATCGTCCGGGGAAAGAATATCGACCACTTTGTTGATCGAGTCGTTCTCAATCAGGATGGCGCCCAGGACCATCTGCTCGGCGTCTACATTTTGAGGGGGAAGCTTCTGGAGGGACACTTCGGTCTGAATGGACATGGATCGACCTCAAATACGGAAAAGAAAGGAGCCAGAAAACAGAAGTCAGAAGTCAGAATTTACATCCTGCCTGCCGGCTCCCATCTCCTGGCTCCTGATTCCTGACTCTTTGTCGTTCGGTGCTACTCTTCGCCAATGACCGAGACTTTGAAATCCGCAGTGACGTCGGAGTGCAATTTTACGGTGATCGTAAAGTCGCCCAGCCGCTTGATCGGCTCATCGAGCACGAGCTTCCGCTTGTCGATCACGACTCCCTGGGCCTTCATGGCCTCAACAATGTCCATGGAGGTCACGGACCCGAAGAGCTTACCTTCTTCTCCGACCTTCGCCTTGATCGTCACCGACAGGCTCTTGATCCGGTCGGCATCCGCTGCCGCTTCCTTTTTCAGCTTCCGAATACGGTCCGAAACCATCTTTTTCGCATGGTTCATGGCATTGAGATTTTTGGGAGTAGCTTCAATGGCCTTTTTCCCGGGTACCAGGAAGTTCCTGGCATAACCGTCAGCCACCTTAACAAGATCGCCGATCTTTCCTAATTTTTCAACATCTTCCCTTAAAATTACCTGCATTGAGATACAACTCCTTTCGAACGGTTAAATGGTGGCACGATACTACCAGAAACCGGGGCAGGGTGTCAACAAAAATTGCGCCGCAGGCCGGGACGTTGGTTATGGCCTGCCCGTCGGACGTTTTTGTAGGGGCGTAATGCATACGCCCTGGTGGCAATGTGACTACAACATCAAGGGCGCAAGCATTGCGCCCCTACGACGCAAACGTTCACGTGCCGCTGTCCACTTTTTTTTTCAGCTCATGCAGTTTGTTCATGGCATCCAGCGGGGTCATGCTATCGAGGTCCAGGTCGGCGAGCTCCTTAAAGAGCAGCCCCGCCTCACTGGCAAACAGCCCCAGTTGCGGTTCCGGCCCTTTAGAGGATGTCCCTTTTTTCGAGCTCCGCCCTGTTCCCGGGCCGGCTCCTGGTCCTGCGTTGTCGTGCGATGCCACAACGGGCTCGCCCAGTTCGTTGAATTCGGCCTTTTCCAGGTTGGCCAGCACTTCCCCTGGCGCGCTGGATCACGCTCTGCGGAAGACCGGCAAGCCGGGCGACCTGGATGCCGTAGGATTTGTCAGCTCCGCCCTCGACCACTTT
>JANPMZ010000115.1:0-5101 GCA_031427195.1 Nitrospirota bacterium | reverse complement strand
CAAGCGTGCCGCTGCCGCACATGGGGTTGAGGAAGGGCGTGCCGCCGTCCCAGCCCGTGGCGAGCACGACCGCTGCCGCGAGGGTCTCCTGCATGGGCGCTGCCAGCGGTATCTTCCGGTACCCGCGGCGGGAGAGCGGTTCGCCCGAGGTGTCGAGGTAGATCGTGCCGCGTTCGCCGTTCCAGTAGAGATGCACCACGGTCCGGTTGCGTTCAGGACCGGAGTCAGGGCGCGTTCCCCGTTTGTCCTTGATTTTGTCCACGATCGCGTCCTTGCAGCGCAGCGTGGCGAAGCGCGAGTCCCTGATCGTCGGCGTGTCCACGCTGGAGGTGATGCAGACATAGCCGTCCTCGGCAATGAGCTCCTCCCAGGCGATGGAATAGGCTGCACGGAAGAGCTCGTCCGGGTCGGTTGCCTGAAACTCCTTCAGCAGCACCAGCACGCGGTGGCCGGTCCGCAGATGCAGGTTCAGGCGCATGGCGTCGTCCATGCTGCCTTCGGTCTCGACGCCGGAGATGCCTTCGGAGGAAACCGGGAACCCGAGGTTGACGATTTCCTGCTTCAGGATGGGCGGGATGCCCTTGGGAGAGGAGATGAAAATTCTGTATTTTTCCATGCGTCAGTATACGCTTCGCTGCGTCCCTTGTCCAGCTGAACAGCCTTTTTTGTTGAATTAGGCTTTTCATTCTGTTATGATGTGCGGGCTTAGGAGGCGGTGTGCAGAAGGCGGATATCACAATCAGGATTGTTGCGGGTTTTATCGACTTCCTCATCATCATCGGGCTTACGAGACTGCCCGATGTGGTCGGTTTTCTGTCGGCCTCGGGTTACCTGCTCATCCGGGACGGCCTGTTCGAACGCCAGAGCATCGGGAAAAAACTGATCGGCCTGCGGGTCATTTCGTCGGACGATCCTGAATTCGTCGTCACCTTCCGTGAATCGATCATCAGAAACGTTCCGCTGGTCATTGCCTACATCCTTTTTTTCATTCCCTATGCCGGCTGGATCCTCGGCCCCGCCGCCTTCGGCATCGAGTGCCTGACCGCGCTCGGCGATGAGCGGGGGATGCGCATCGGCGACATGCTGGCACGAACCGCTGTCATTCCAGCTGCGCCGGCTGGCGCAGCCGCACCCGTTCAGTCCGCGCCAGCTGCTTCGGAAAAAATCGAAACTTCGTCCAACCCGCACCAGGGAGGGTGACAACGGAGCTGCTCATGCATTGCCCGGCGCATCCCGACCGCTCGTGCTTGACCACTACACTGTTTTACGCAGGAGGCCTGTAGTCTTTGCAACTGATCTCGTTCTGAAAGGAGCACTCTCCAACAATGTTTATCAACACTATCATGGGCTGGTTCTCGAACGACATGGCCATCGACCTCGGCACGGCCAACACGCTGGTCTACGTGCGCGGTCGCGGTATCGTCTGCAATGAACCTTCGGTAGTCGCCATTT
Organism: Nitrospirota bacterium; assembly: GCA_031427195.1. Lineage (GTDB taxonomy): Bacteria > Nitrospirota > UBA9217 > UBA9217 > UBA9217 > GWC2-56-14. The sequence goes on along the minus strand of JANPMZ010000115.1, from coordinate 3,649 downwards.
CGGTAAAGACCGGCAAGGTGCTCGCTGTGGGCATGGAGGCCAAACGGATGCTGGGCCGCACACCCGGCGACGTCAAGACCATCCGGCCCATCAAGGACGGCGTAATCTCGGACTTCGACATCACCGGCGAGATGCTCCGGTACTTCATCCGCAAGGTGCATAACCGGAAATCCTTCATGCGACCCCGCATCGTCATCGGTGTGCCCTCGGGCATCACGCAGGTGGAACAGCGCGCGGTCAAGGACGCGGCCCTTTCCTCGGGCGGCCGGGAAGTGTACCTGATTGAAGAGCCGGTTGCCGCGGCCATCGGAACGGGCCTGCCCATCTCCGAGCCCTCGGGCAACATGATCGTCGACATCGGCGGCGGCACCACGGACATCGCCGTCATCTCCATGGACGGCGTGGTCTACAGCAAGGCGATCCGCGTGGGCGGCGACAAGATGGACGAAGCCATCATCAACTACATCAAACGCAAATATAACCTGCTCATCGGCGAGATGATGTCCGAGTCGATCAAGATAGAGCTCGGCTCGGCGTACAAGACCGACAACGAGCGCCACACCATGGAAATCAAGGGCCGCGATCTCGTGTCGGGCATCCCCAAGACCCTGATCCTGGATGACGATGAGGTGCGCGAAGCGCTGACAGAACCGGTAAGCCAAATCATGAACGCCATCAGGCAGGCGCTGGAGAACACACCGCCAGAGCTGTCAGCTGACATCGTGGACAAGGGGATCGTGCTGGCCGGCGGCGGCGCGCTGCTCAAGGGGCTGGACGTCTACATCCGCGAGGAGACGTCGCTGCCGATCATTATCGCCGAAGACCCCCTCACCTGCGTTGTCATCGGCGCGGGCAAAGTGCTCGACGACCTCGATATTCTGAAAAAAGTCATGATGTCATGATGTAAGGGAAAGGGCCCCGATGCCCGGGTTAATCAGAAAGAACAAGCGGTCCCTCGTCATTCTCATCCTTTTCGCGCTCCTGTTCTGGCTCGTCACCATCCAGGTCAAGGACGGGCGGTTCCCGTTCATGGAAAAACCCGTGCTTGCCGTGGCGGGGTTCTTCGAACGGATCATTACCGCACCCTTCCGGTTCCTGGGATCCGTCGGCACCGGGTATGTTTACCTGGTGCGCACGGAGCGGGACAACGGACGCCTCAGGCAGGAGCTTGTCCGGTTGCAGCTCGAGAATTCGGCCACGAACGAACTCCTCTCCGAAAACGAACGGCTGCGCGCCCTGCTCGCTTTTAAGAAGCAGAACCCTCCAACAGCGACTGCCGTGCAGATCATCGCCAAGGGCAACTCGCCCGCCTCGAGCACGATCACCATCAACAAGGGTTCCGATGACGGGATCGAGAAGAACATGGCTGTGGTCGCCGAGGACGGCGTCGTCGGCAGGGTGCAGGCTGTGCTGCCGGGCACCGCGAAGGTCATCCTGCTCACCGACCCCGGAAGCACACTGGCCGTCCGGGTGCAGCGGAACCGCGAAGAAGGCCTCCTGGAAGGCAAGCTGGGCCTGTGCGCCCTGAAATACGTCTCTTTTTATGCCGACATCCAGGAAGGCGACCTGCTCGTTACCTCGGGCCTCGACGGGCTGTTTCCCAAGGGGCTGCCGGTTGCGACCGTGCTGCACGTAACCAAACACGAAACCAGCGCGTTCCAGACCGTGACGGCCCGGCCGATCGTCAGCCTCTCGCGCCTGGAAGAGGCACTGGTACTCAGAAAATGAAACCCCGCTACTATCTCGGGATCTTCCTGCTGATCATTCCTGCTCAGGCAAGCCTGCTTTCGCCGCTGTCGCTGGGAGGCATCTGGCCCGATCTGGCCCTGGCACTGCTCTTTCTCATCGGCCTGCTGACCGGCCCCCGGGAAGCGGCGCTGGCCGGGATGGCGCTGGGGCTGCTGCAGGACGTGAGTGCAGCCAGCCTGATCGGGCTCACGGGCCTCACCCGCGGCCTCGTGGGTCTCGGGGCGGGCCTCTTGGGCCGCAGGATGTTCGACCTCACCAGCCCGTCGACCGTGCTTTTTTTAACTGCCTTCAGCCTTGCCGAAGGCATCTTCATCGCCATCCTGCTCCAGTTGTTCTACGGGTCCGTTCCCTTTTGGAACCTGCTGTTCACCCGCCTGATCCCCCAGGCGCTCTATACCGGGCTGCTCGGATATTTTCTGCTGCAGCCCCTCAGGAACCGGAAGCTCGTCCTCGCTTTGAAGCGACGCGTCATTCAGAGGGAGTTGTAAATGCAGCTGCAAGACAGCCCGGCCGATATCCAGCGCAGACTTCCCCTGCTGGCAGCCGTTGTCATTTTCTTTGCCATGGTCCTCTTTGTCCGATTGTGGTACCTCCAGGCGGTCAAGGGGGAGTTCTATCTGGAACAGGCGGAAAGCAACCGCATCCGGCCGGTGAAGCTCAGGCCGCCGCGCGGCATCATGTACGACCGCAAAGGGCGGCCCATCGTCGAGAATGCGCTCACCTTCGACATCTCGCTCGTGCCCGAGGATGCGCCGGATCTTGACGCCTCGATCCAGAGCCTTTCAGCCTACCTCAAGATCAAACCCGAGCACATTCACGCGGCGCTCGAGGATGCAGCGTCGGTCCGGGGAAAGTATGAACCGGTCAAGATCGTTGAAGAAGCGCCCTGGGATCAGGTCGCCGTCGTCGAGTCGCATCAGGAGGACCTGCCGGGCGCGCTCGTTGAACCGGAACACCGCCGCCATTACCCCTATGGAGGACTGGCGTCGCACCAGCTGGGCTATATCGGGAAAATGACCGGGGCGCAGCGCAAGGCGAATGCGGGAGATATCGGACTGCTGACCGGCCAGGGCGGCCTCGAAAAGGTTTATGACAACCTCCTGCGCGGAGTCGCGGGCAGGCGCATGATCCAGGTGAACGCAGCAGGCCGGAAGGTCAAGGATCTGGGCATCGAGGAACCGCAGCCCGGGAACGACCTGTATCTCACGCTCGACCTCGATGTGCAGCGGGCGGCCGAGGAAGCGCTCGGCGACCGTGCCGGCGCCGTCGTGGCCATGGACCCCAACTCCGGCGAGATCCTCGCCCTGGCCAGCCACCCCAACTATGATCCGAACCTCTTCCCGCGGGGCATCTCGCCCAAGGACTGGGTGCGGCTCTCGAAGGATCCCGCTCATCCCCTCTATAACCGGGCGATCCAGAGTGTCTACCCGCCGGGTTCGATCTTCAAGATCGTGGTGTCGCTGGCAGGGCTCCAGACCGGCGTGATCAAACCCGACGACAAAGTGACCTGCACCGGCTCTCTCAGGAGCGGCAGGCACACCTTCCGGTGCTGGAAAAAAGGGGGGCACGGCACCATCTCGTTCCATGACGCGCTCGTCAGCTCCTGCGACGTTTATTTTTATACCATGGGAGAACGCATCGGGTACGACATCATTGCGCAATTCGCGCGGGACCTGGGACTGGGAAAGCTGACCGGCATCAAACTGGCTGACGAGAAAGCCGGAAACATCCCAACCACGGACTGGAAAAAGCGGCGCACCGGCGAACCCTGGTACCCCGGCGATACCTACATCAACTCCATCGGCCAGGGCTTTGTGCAGGTCAGCCCGATCCAGGCCTGCCAGATGATCAGCGCCATCGCCAATGGCGGAAAGTTCTTTCAGCCCACCCTGCTGCGGCA
>JANPMZ010000114.1:0-13500 GCA_031427195.1 Nitrospirota bacterium | reverse complement strand
AGGCAAAAGCACAAGCTAAGGAGATGAATGTTAAAATCGGCTTGACCCAAGAGGAAGTTGAAGAAATCATAATGTCGACCATGCTGCCCCCGATTTATCAATGACCTGTATATAAAGGAACGGGGCTTTTGGATTCCTATCGCAATGTTTTGATTTTCCCACTGAAAGGGATGATATTATAATTGTCGGGAACTATAGTGCCTAGTATTGTAACAATTTAATTACGAAACATCACGAAGTGGTGCTGACCGTTCGGGGAACGGTCCCTACGATTTATCGTTGAAGTCGTAGGGCGCGTTTCCCAAACGCGCCGAACCGTTAATAATGTATCGTTTTTAACGTGTCGTGGTACTAGTCTTTTTCCTTGAAATATATCTATTCTTGAGTTGCGCACTATCCCTTCGCGGCTGGACCGCTCGCTTGCCTCCACGTTAACAGTTCCCCCAGCTATTCGAAAATCGAATACCCTCCTTACGATAATCATATGCATTGTTCTCCTGTCTTACTCCGGTGGCATAACGCCGCCTGCTCATCAAAAACACAACCATCCGTAACATAACGAATTTCTATCCCTTGAGCCCCATCTCGATCCTCCCCCTTACTTTGGCACAACAGATGCAATATACAGGTCATAGCACGCGGACGTTAATCCCAAAAGCAGGGGGCGGAAGATGATCATGACACGCGAATGGATGGGCTACATGAAAAGTATATTTACTCTGCAGGACGCGCGGGAAATTCCTCAGGCAGTAAAGGCGGCAGGATTTGCATCAATGACCCACGTGCTCCAGCCGGCCTACACGAGGAGACTGAAGCCCGATCAGGAGGTCACGGTTGACGCCGAAATAAGCCTTCCGAAGGCCGCTTCGCTCGCTCTCGCCTGGTACGGGATGACAGACACGGGCATGGTGAGACCGCATAACGAAGACAACTTTGCATGCCAGGATTTTGGGAGCCGGTGGTTGTTCGTTGTGGCCGACGGCATGGGCGGGCACGATGCGGGTGAGATCGCAAGCAAGATCGCGGTGAAAACGGTATGCAAGGAGGTCAGCAGGCACGCGACGCACAACGACGATCTGCAGGGCCTTGTAGAGCTTGTTGCCCGGCTTGCAAACGTGGAAGTACGGAAAGAAGGCGGGCTCAGGGGCTCGAACATGGGCACCACGCTCAGTCTCGTGCTGATCGATGGCACTACAGCGCATATCGCGAACGTGGGAGACAGCAGGGTCTACTGGATCGACAATGGGTCCATTACGCAGATAACCGAGGACCATTCCCTGGTGGCAAAGCTGGTCTCGACCGGGAAAATGACGAAAGCCGAGGCGAGGCACCACCCTAAGTCCAACCTGCTGTACCGCACCATCGGGACCGATGAGACGGTCAAGGTGGATACCTTCACCGTGGACCTGAAAAAAGGCGGCAGTCTCCTGCTTTGCACCGACGGGCTCTGGGGAGAGCTGAGCGATGAGGAAATCCACGGGATATGTTCAACGGAAAAAGAATGCGAGGCCGTCTGCGCCAGGCTGCTGAAGCGGGCGAACGAACTGGGCGGCAAGGACAATATTACGGCTGTGGTGGTGAAGGTGGGGTAATTTCGGATTGCGGATTTCCCCCTCACCCTACCCTCTCCCACGGTGGGGAGAGGATGAAGGAGAGGGGCGGAATGTAGAGATGGAAATGCGGAATTCGGAATGCCACCCAACCCTACTCTCTCCCCGTCGTGGGAGAGGATGAAGGAGAGGGGCGGAATGCAAATTAAGAATACGGAGATTGAAATGCAGAATACGGAACATGTAATGCGGATCGGGAAATGGGCATTTGGAATTAAGAGCTGCGGAATGGGGATCACGGAATGTGCTGCTTGCAGCGTTGACTTCAGGCTGCAGTGTAAATTAAAGGGAGGTATTTACCATGAAGAACGAACTGAACTTGCGATGCATTATGAGCAAGGACACGGTGTTGGCAACTGAAACGGAACAGGCGATCTACACGCTGATTGACATCAAGTCCAAGGGCGGTGCGCTGCTCGGCATCATGCCAACGAACTTCGCCCTGGTGCTGGACCGGAGCGGGTCCATGGACGGGGAGAAGATGGAGAACGTGAAAGAAGCGATCGGCTACGTGGTGGACCATTTGAGCGATGCCGACCTTGTTTCCGTTACGATCTTTGACGACCAGGTCGAGACGCTGATACCGAACCAGTCGGCGAAGAACCGCGAAGAGATCAAGGCGGCACTTGCCAAAGTGGTCCCGCGTGGCGGCACGCAGATATCGGACGGGCTTAAGGCCGGACTGGCTGAGGTAAAGAAGGGATATGCAAAGGACCGCGTGAACCGGATCCTGCTGCTTACCGACGGACAGACCTGGGACGACGAGGACGCCTGCCGCAAGCTCGCTGATGAGGCGGGAAAACAGGGCATCGCGATCACGAGCATCGGCATCGGGAATGACTGGAACGAGAAACTCCTGCTCCAGCTTGCCGAGCGGTCTCACGGCAACTCGCATTGGATAGAGAACCCCATCGCCATCCTTGACGCATTTCAGCAGGAGATGGAAGGCATGCAGGCGATTGCAGCAACGAACCTCAGGATCACGGCACGCATGAGCGCGGGCGTAAAGCCGTTCAGGGTACACTCGACGGTCCCGATGATCGCTGACGTGACCCATAAAGTAGTAAGCAACGGCTCCGTTGTCGCCGACCTCGGATCGCTGGACGGCAAAAAGGGCCAGGCTCTACTCATCGAATCGCGCATACCGGCGCAGAAAGTGGGTAAGTTCCGGCTGGGCCAGGTGGAGGTCACCTATGACGTTCCGTCGCAGGGCGTCAAAGGGCAAAGCGTGAAAACGGATCTGTTCGTCATGTTTACGGCTGACGCTGCGGCAGCAAAGAAAGTGAACGCGGAGGTTATGAATCTCGTTGAGAAGATCAGCGCGTTCAAGCTCCAGACCAGGGCGCTTACCGAGTTTGAGGCAGGCAACATCGCAGGAGCGACGCAGAAGCTTCAGTCGGCGGCAACGGTGCTGCTGAACCTGGGAGAAGACGACCTGGCTGCGGCAGCGGAGAAGGAGATACTCTCGCTCAGGAAGACGGGCGCGCTTACGGCTATGGGGACGAAGAAGCTGGAGTATGGGACGAGGAAGTTGACGATGGTGTGACAATTGCGGATTTCGGATTTCGGATTGCGGAATGAAATGAAATAACAAACAGAGGCGGTGAAATTGTGAAATACGGATTATGGAATGCAGAATGACGGATATTAAAATCCGAAATCCGCAATCCGAAATCTGAAATTAAAACGGGAGGGTATTACCATGAAATGCACAGAATGTAAGATGGAGAACATCGAAGGCGCGCTCTTCTGCGAAGAGTGCGGAGTGAAGCTCGAAGCAATTAGCGTTGAACCGGAAAACGAAGGGACGATCCTGGTACTCACGTCGCAGGACGGGAGCAGGCTGGAGCTCCCGGCCAAGGATGAGATCGTTGTCGGCAGGGAAGACCCGATCAGCGACCTGTTCCCGGACGTGGACCTGACCGGTCTCGGGGGCATGGAAAAAGGCGTTTCCCGTAAACACGCGGTCATCCATCGCGCTGGCGGGGATTATACGGTCGAGGACCTGGGTTCCACCAACGGGACCTACATTAACAAGAAGAAGATCCAGCCCCACGCCCCGCAAACGATCAAGGAGGGCGATGAGCTCAGGTTCGGCAAGCTGGCGCTGAGGATCGAGGGTCCAGGGGTCAGGGTCCAGTAGCCAGGGGGGAAGGGTCCAGTAGCAGGTGTCAGTAGTCAGGATTCGGCAGTTTGCCTCAACCTGAACCCTGGCCCCCGGACCCTGGACCCAGATTTTAGGAGGTTTTTTATGAACAGACTCTCACATAAAACTATATTCTACGGCGCTGCTGGCGGTCTTGGCGGCTCGGCTGCCTGGATATTCATTCTTTGGCTGTCAGCTGTTGCGCGCCAGGGGCTTCTCACCGAGCTCATGCTCGGCGCGCTTGCGGGCATGTTCATTGGCGGATTCATCTGGAGCCACGAGGCGCTCGCGGGCAGGCAGTATTGGTCAGCGATGAAGCGCGCGGCATACGGCGCTGTTGCCGGCCTGTGTGGCGGCGCAGCAGGCGCGGCCCTGGGCAATACGCTCTTCGCTGCGCTCGGCAGGCTCGTGGCGGAGCTCGGCGGATTCACCGCGTCGCTCGGCATGGCGCTGTCGGTGGCCCTCGGTTGGGCTATTCTCGGCGCAACCGTGGGACTGACCGGCGGCCTCATGATCCGCTCCCGGGAGCGGGCCTTTTACGGGCTCATGGGCGGTGCGCTGGGCGGATTGTTCGGCGGGGCGTTGTTCTATGAGCTGTCGGCAACTTCGATATGGTCGGCCCTTGCCGGGCTTATGTTTCTCGGCATGTCCATCGGCGCGTTTATCAGTTTAGTTGAAGAAGCTTTTGTTTCGGCGACCCTGAAGGTCGTCAAAGGGCGACACCTTGGCAGAGCTTTCCCGCTCCTCAAAGACCTGAACGTGATCGGCCGGGACGACCGCTCCGATGTCTGTCTTTCGGGCGCGGAAGGTGTGGGCCTGGAGCATGCCGTGATCAAACGGAACAAAGGGCATTTCTCCATCGAGACCGATGAACAGGGAAAGGCCGTTTATGTGAACCAGAAAATGACGCGCAGCAGCAGTCTCGCCGACGGCGATGTGGTGCGCGTGGGAAGCGTCCTTCTCCTGTTTACTGCTGTTAAGCGGGCTGCCGGGACGGTTTCCGTGAAAGCGCCGGCAATGACCGCCATAATGCTGCTGACCCTCTTCGGGTTTGCCGGAGTGGGAATGGCTGCTCAGGCGGACGGACCTCTCTCGCTCCAGATCACGCAGTTCGATCTGGGGAACTTTCCGATGGTCAAGGCCTATGTCTCGGTGCTTGATGCGAAGGGCAAGCCGATCCAGGAGCTGGCCAGGGAACAGGTGACGATCACTGAGAATGGCCATGCGATCGCGATCGACAGCATGCAGACGACCGGGGCGAACGGCCTTCGCCATCCGCTCAGTCTTGCAATCGTGCTGGACCGAAGCGAATCCATGTCAGGCGAAAAGATCGAACGTGCGAAGGAGTCGGTGCTTCGCTTCATTTCGCTCATGGAGCCCGGCGACCGCGCGGCGCTCTTTTCCTTCAGCGATAAGGTTGAGACGCTGGAGCCTCTGACAGTCAGCCAGGACATTCTCCGGAAGGCAGTGTTGAACATTCAGCCAGGCGGTCATACGGCGCTTTTCGATGCAATAGCCCGGGGCGTTGAATCGGTCCGCGGTGTCTCGGGCCGGAGGGCCGTGATCGTTCTGACCGATGGGATCGCGAACCGCGGAGCGCTCGACATCGACCAGGCGGTCGAGACAGCAGCCAGGGCAAATGTTTCGGTTTCCGTGATCGGCCTCGGAAAAGACGTCCGGACAGCACGGCTCGAACGGATCGCCAAAGAGACAGGCGGCACATATTTTTACACACCCCTGGCCGACGGGCTTGCGGATATCTATTCGACCATCAGCAAGAGGATACATAATGAGTATGTCATCACGTACCGTACGCAGAAGCGGGCCGACTATCTCAGGAACGTGACGCTCATGCTCGGCGCCGGAGAACGTACGGCGCGCGCATATTTCCAGCCCGAGTCGTCCCTTTTCGGCGCGGGCGCCAGGCCGCCCCTTTGGGCCTTCGCCATCCCGCTGATGAGCATCCTGGGATTCATCGCCCTGTCGCGCAGGAAGATCGACCAACTGTACCAGACAGGCCACCTGAGCCTTGTGCGAGGCCGGGGTTCGAAAAAGGACATCGACATCGGCTCGACCGTTACCATCGGCAGGGACGAGCGGAACACGCTCGGTCTCTTCAAGGACCAGGAGATCTCACCGCACCATGCCGAGGTCCTTCTGGAGAACGGTCGCTATATCATTGAGGACAAGGGCTCCGAGACCGGCACGCTGGTGAACAAAAAGATCGTTACCGGCAGGCAGGCGCTTGAAGACGGAGATGTCATCAATGTCGGAAATTCCACGATTGTGTTCAGCGAACAAAGCACAAAGGCCTGCGCACAGTGCGGCGGTTCCCTAAGAACGGGCGCGAAGTTCTGCGCACAGTGTGGAACTAAAACGGCGTAGGGCAGGAGTCAGGAGTAAGGAGTAATGGGGGGGCAAGGGTACAGGGTGCAAGGTGCAGGGTTAATTCTGACTTCTGGCTTCTGACTTCTGACGCTGGTATTAATATGCACCGACTTCTCAAAAAACGATACGAAATACTCGAGGTCCTCGGCAAAGGCGGAATGGGGTGCGTGTACAAGGTCCTGGATCATCAGCAAGGAGGCAGGGTTCTGGCAATCAAGGAACTCCGGCCCGGCAATCTGTCCGAAAAGAAGTTGCGGGAAGCGCTGATCCAGTTCCAGACCGAGGCGCAGATCCTGGCGCGTCTCACGCACCCGAACCTCCCGAAGGTCTATGATTACTTCTCCCTTCCGGGAGCGCATTACATCGTGATGGAGTACATCAGCGGCAGCACACTCGAGCAGGTCCTCTCCGCAAGGCGCGGGAAACCCGTGGACGAACGGCTCGCACTGTCCTGGGGGCTCCAGGTCTGCAGGGCCATGCATTTTTTGAGCGTGCAGCGGCCGCGGCCGATCGTATTCCGGGACCTTAAGCCCGCGAACATCATGATCGCCCGCGATAATAGGATAAAGCTTATCGACTTCGGCATCGCGCGGTTCTTCAAAGAGGACAAGCAGGAAGATACCTATGTGTACGGCACGCCGGGATATGCCGCGCCCGAGCAATACGGCACGGGCCAGACCGATGTGCGCTCGGACATATTCTCTCTCGGTGCGACCCTGCACCACTGTGTTACGGGCAGAAGTCCCGCGGAGAACCCGTTGGATTTTCCCGAGCCTAGGAGCCTGAATCCCCGCCTCAGCAGCGAGACTTCGGCGATCATCAGGATTGCGCTGGCGCAGGAGATGAAAAAACGTTTTCAGAGCGCGCTCGAGATGAAGCTTGCCATCCAGAAGGTTTTGCTCAAACAGCCGGAGCGGGTTAAGGGAAAAGGAAAGATCATTTACGCCAGACCGGGAAAGCTGATCAGGCTTCCGTGGTGGAATAAGACCTCCTGGGTGAGCGTTCCGGTGATGGCCCTCGGGTTGAGCGGGACAACAGGGACGTTGTCCACCGGTGATCGCTGGATAAGGCCGAAGCCGGTCTCTTTCGGCCCTGATATCAGCCGACTGCTGTTCCGCGTGGAGAGCCGTATGCTCAGGCCGGGACAAGTGTATCGTCCGCATATTACGGTCAATACCGATGCGGGGATAGTGAGGCCACGGCTTTTGCTCAGGCGATCATGGCCGTGGATGCTGATCGAAGCGGCGGTGGCTGCGGCGGCGATTGCGGGAGTATTGATGATGAGGTAGGGGAAGCGGGGAGTTATGAGAACTTCACCTACAATAGTGGAATAGACGATTTGTCGACGGATATACACTATTCTGGGTGTATCTTGCACATGAACTTCCAGCTTGACCCTCGTATTTCTTAGACTCATTCTGCAATACGATGCCGAGATTATTTCAAGGAGAAAGACTTATCCCTATAAGTTTTTACTTCTTTTCTCACTGAACTGTCCGTGAACCTATCAGTGGATGCGAGCCTCGACATATTTCCGTAATACCGCATTGATCATTGACTGATAGCCACGACCTTTTTTCTTGAAAAATGCGACAACGTCGGGATCCAGTCGAAGAGTGATCTGCTTCTTAGTCCCAGGCCAAAGAACCGCCTTCTTGAAAAAATCCTTATCAAGCGGAGAGCTGTCGGAGTAGTCTATCTCCGAATCCTTCATTGCCTTAACCCGCGCCCAGTCTGTTTTTGATTTCTTCTTCATAGATCTTTTTCTCCCGTAAATTTGCTTTTCGCAAAGAAATTACCCGAATCGTGTCATCATCGCGTTCGGTAAAAACGACAACCACTACGACCACTCCCTGCAACATGCCGATACCTTTCCATCTGTCCTCTCCGTGATCCTGACAGGCATCTAAATTGGCGAGGAGCGGGGCGCTACCCGTAAACAGCTCAGCAGCATCGGCAAGATCGAAGCCATGTTTCTTGATGTTCTGTTTGTTCTTGGCTTCGTCCCATTCAAACTGCATGATATATTGTAGCTCCAATTGTAGTTACATGCAAGTATTTTATTACATCAGTCGTTTGCATAATTGCTGTTGAAATATGGACGATTTCGAGAAAATGCACTACAACACCATCAGGAGGTAATCTTTGTCTTTCCCTTGGAAATTTTAAACGCGGCTGGTTAGGAAAAAATCCTTACTCTTTCACTCCATACTTCTTCATCTTCTCATATAGGGTGGAATAGGCGATGCCGAGCATTTTCGCGGCCTCGGTCTTATTGCCCGAGACGGATTTGAGCGTGGCATGAATGGCGGCTTTTTCGAGCTCTTCGAGCGTTTTACCGCTCAGACCGTCAAGGGTGGTTGTTTTCATTCCCTGGGTGAGGAACAGGTCTTTCGGCTCAATTCTTTCACTGTCGGAGAGGGCAGAGGCTCGTGCCAGAACATTTTTCAGCTCCCGCACGTTGCCGGGCCAGGAATATGCCGTGAGCGCTGCCGCGGCTTCGGGAGAGAGGCCGGTGATCTTTTTGTTGATCTCCGCGGAGATTCCCGCGAGTGCCTGCCCGGCAATCGTTTCGATGTCCTCCTTCCTTTTCCGGAGCGGGGGCATGTTCACGCGCACGACCGAGAGGCGGTAGTACAGATCCTCACGAAACCGTCCGGCTTTGACCTCCTTTTCGAGGTCTTTATTCGTAGCGGAGATGACGCGGACATTCACGGCCATGGGTTTGTCGGCGCCCACCCGCTTGGCTTCCCGCTGGTCCAGGGCGCGCAGGAGCTTCGGCTGGAGGTCGAGGGACAGTTCACCTATCTCGTCGAGAAAGAGGGTGCCGTTGTCAGCAAGTTCGAAGGAACCCTGCCGGGCCTTGACCGCATCCGTGAAGGCGCCCTTTTCGTGGCCGAAGAGCTCGCTTTCAATGAGGTTTGGCGCCACTGCTCCGCAGTCGAACACGACAAAGTGGTTGTTGGCCCTGCGGCTGTGGGCATGGATGGCCCGCGCTGCAAGCTCTTTGCCCGTGCCGGTCTCGCCTTCGAGCAGGACGGTCACATCCGTGGGCGCGATGCGTTCGAGAAAGCCGTAGACCTCCTGCATGAGAGGGGAAGAGCCGATGAGCCCGCCGAAGCGTTCGGAGGAGCTTTTTAGGACCTCGAAGCGCTCTTCCAGCGGCGAAAAGGAAATCTCAGTCTGGCCAAGGCGAATGATCGAACCCGGTGTGATATAGCCTTCGCGTATTCTTACGTTGTCGAGGAACGAGCCGTTCGTGCTGTCGAGGTCCCGCAGCAGATAGCCGTCGGGTCTTTCTTCAACAACGGCGTGTTTGCGCGAGACCGTGGCATCGGACAGTACGAGGTCGTTCTCCGGGAGTGTGCCGATCGAGATACGGGCTTTCTGGAGCATCAGCTCTTTGCCCGCGTCTCTGCCCCTGGTCACTTTAAACCGTGCTTTCTTGAGGATGAGCGGTTTCTGGCCTGGCCCGGACAACACTTGGGTATGGTCGGCCTTGCTCCCGGAGAGAGCCTTCCCTGGGTCGGATTTTTTCATAGCGGCATTGTATCATAAGACCGTGGAAATGATAATCCTTAAACCGGACAGGCCGGAACCGAAAGGCCGAAGCTAAAAGGCGTCTCTCGCAAAGGCGCAAAGGGAACCTTGAGTCAATATCTCTGGTGGTATAAAACCGAAAGCCAATCTTGATGCATTCGTAAAAAGTCGTCATTCCCGCTTGTCGGGAATCTTTCCGATGCATTGAACTTGACGTTTGTTCGGGATTACCCTATGATTTATCCCATACCACGATAACCCCGGAGGTAACCGATGGCAGGCCCGCAAGCAAAGAGCGACAGGACACAGATTCTGAAGCCGTCCCTGATGACGGAAAAGATACCCATGCGATTTCAGGCCTCGGTGGTGATCATCAAGGGGTATGCCGAAGGCATGGAATATCCGATCGACAAGGCATACACGGTGATCGGCAGGAGCGCGAATGCCCTGGTCCGGATTAAGGACGCCCTGGTTTCGCGGGAGCACGCCGCGATTGTCCATCATGAAGGCGTTTTTATTCTCAAGGACCTGGACAGCACGAACGGCACACACATGCGGGGGGCATCCATTCGGCAGAGAAAATTGCGCCACGGTGACAAGTTCCGCGTCGGGGACTCCACGCTTCAGTTCATTCTCGAGGAAACCGGCAGGAACAGAACATACGAGCTCGCCTGATGAAGAGGACAGCCTTCGGCGGGACCGACCCCGGAAAGAAGCGGGTCAATAACGAGGATGCTTTGCTCCTGAACGACACGCTGGGCCTTTACGCGGTCGCGGACGGGATCGGGGGGAACGAGGGCGGCGAGGTCGCGAGCCGCATCGCCGTGGAGACGCTCGGTAGGGCAATGCCGGACCTGCTCGGCGAAAAGGACCGGACCCCGCCGACCGACCGCGTTCGCGCGGACGACCCCTCGGTATCCGCGCTCAGGGAAGCGGTCTTCCTTGCAAACCGCGCCATCCATCAGGAACGGTCGCAGAACGCCGCGCTCTCGAACATGGGAACCACGCTGACGGCGCTCCTCCTCAGGGATAAACAAGCGTTCATTGCCCATATCGGCGACAGCCGGGCGTATCTTTTCCGGGCAGGGAAGCTTCTCCAACTGACGGATGATCATTCTTTCGTGGCGGAGCAGGTCCGTGCCGGGATCTTTACGCTGGAACAGGCGAGATCGAGTCCCTACCGCCACATGATCACCCGGGCACTGGGCATCGCAAAGGACGCGCAAGCGGAGCTCACGACCCGGGCGCTGAAGAAGGACGATCGGTTCCTCCTGTGCACCGACGGTCTGACGGAGATGGTGGCAGATGCGGAAATCAGCAGGGTCCTCGAGATGTCCTCGCCCCAGGAGGCTGTTCAGAAGCTGCTGGCCGCCGCAAACGAACGGGGAGGGGTAGACAATATCACCGCGGTGGTGGTATGGGTGGTGGAGGTTTAGGCAGGTATGGCAAGACAACAACTAAAAGATGAATATGAAATAGCAGGCGAGCTCGGGTCCGGAGGCATGGCGACCGTGTACAAGGCTGTCCAAAAATCCCTCGATCGGCAGGTAGCCATCAAGGAACTGAAAAAAGCCTACCATGCCGATGACCGGATCGTGCGCCGGTTCGAACGCGAAAGCAGAGTGGCCGCTTCGCTCCAGCACGAGAACATTGTCCATATCTATGACTATTGGAAAAAGCCGACCTACTGCATCGTAATGGAATACGTCGATGGCGTCAACCTCGCAGCTGTCATCGAGAAGGTTGGAGCGCTCCCCGTTGATGTCGGCATTATGATTTCCATGCAAATATGCAACGCCCTCGATTATGCGCACATGCGCGGGCTCATTCACCGCGATATTAAGCCGAGCAACATCATGGTCAAGCGGAACGGCGAGGTCAAGCTCATGGATTTCGGCATCGCCCAGAGCAGGAACCTCGAATCCCTGACTATCCCCGGCACGCTTATCGGTACTCCCGCTTACATGTCGCCCGAACAGATTTTCGGCCAGCGGCTTGATGCCCGGTCCGACATCTTTTCCTTCGGCATCGTCTTGTACGAGATGCTCACCGGTGTGAAACCCTTCTCCAATGACGATGAACGGCCGGTGAGCGCCAAGATCCTGAAAGACAAGTTCCGCGCCCCGCGCCGCGTCAACAGCGACATCCCCCGGGGTCTTCAGCGCGTCATCAAAAAGTGTCTCCGGAAAAAGCCGCAGAGACGCTACAGTTCCATGCTGGAGGTCGAGAAAAAACTGGGAAAACGGCTGGCTGGCAAGACAACGAAGGCCGCCTCACTTACGCGGATCGCGGATTGTCTCGTGTCTATGAAGGTGTTCGAAGCGGCGCCGGCAGAGGAAACCGTGATCATCACCTCCAGGGTTTCGGCGATGGCGAATTTCAGGAGGTATCTTGCCTCCGCGGCAATGGTCCTGCTCCTTGCCGGAGGAGCCGCGGCATACTACGTCTGGACAAAAACGAACGAGGAAGCGGTGCGGCCCCCCGCTGTCCCCGCAGCATTGCCGTCGAACGAAGCGCCCCTGGTGACGCCTCCGCTGGAAACCGCATTGCCTTCGGTCCTGCGCGGTACCTCGACGATGACCACGACCATGGACCCTGTGTCGGCGTTAGCGACCGTCAGTTCATCGACAAGCACTTCGCAATCGTCATCTCTCCTGGTTGAGCAGAGTAAGGAACAAACAACGCCAACGAGGCATAAAACAAACCCCGCTAAGAAGAAGAAAAAGAAGACCCTGTCCGAAGAGTGATGCGGGAACGGGCCCATTATCGCACGTCTGCCTTCTTGAAATTCCGGTAAAGCAGCAGATCATACACGATCTTGAGGCCGCCGGCTATGAGAAAAGGCGCACTCAGGAGCGCCGGGGAAGCCAAAAATACGCCTGCCAGGAATGGTGATGCTGCTGCTCCCAGTGAGCGCGCGATGGTCGTGACGCCTGATGCCGCAGCCCGTTCATCGGGAGCCACGACCGCCATGGTGTAGGATTGGCGCGTGGGAACGTCCATCTGCGAGATGCTGAAACGGAGCAGCAGCACCGTAATGGCAAGGCCGAGGGTCGGCATGAACGGAACCAGACAGAGCAGCACGTTCGAGGGGATGTGCGTGTAAACCATGGTACTGATCAATCCGATCCGGTTTGCGATCCGTACTGCAAGCAGGGCGGATACGCCTGCCAGGATGTTCGCCCCAAAGAAGATACTGCCCAGGACGCCGGCATCGAGACCGAACCTGATGTGGAACCAGTAGGCGACCATGCTCTGGATCACAAACCCGCCTGCAAAGGCGTCGAGGGCAAAGAGCGCGGAGAGCTTCAGCACGACTTTCTTTGATTTATGGAGTCCCAGCACCCGTTCCTGCGACTGCACCGTAGCCGTTGCTTCCACTTCCGGGGACAAAAAGAAGAAAACGGCCATAAGAACGATTCCGCATGCTGCATAGCCGAGGATGATTACACGGTATGCTTCAAGTTCTGACTGGCCGGTGTTTATGAATGCTTGTGAAAGAAGGCCGCCTGCAAGCGCGCCTGCCGCCGCCGCAAGAGAGCCGGCAAGGTTGTACCAGCCAAAGGCCCTGGTCCGCTGTTTCGCAGAGAGCAGCTGCGAAAGAGCCGCCTGCTCCAGGGAAAGAAAAGGGCCGATCTCGTTACCGCTCGGGCTGATGACGCCGATGATGCCTGCGATCATCAGGAGCATGAAATTCCCGGTCAGACTGAACACGACGCCGGCCATGACCATGAGCCCGGCGCCCAGAAGGAGCATCTTTTTTCTGCCGAACCGGTCGGCAGTGGTCGTGATCCAGAGCGTTATCCCCGCATCGCC
>JANPMZ010000113.1:0-4285 GCA_031427195.1 Nitrospirota bacterium | reverse complement strand
AAACCCGACAACGCTGCCGGTCCTGGTCTTGTGATGCCTCAGCGAAGAGATATCGAGGCCTTCGGGGTTCATGATGGCTCCGTTCACGTCGCTCACGGCAACAACCCGGTAGCCCCAGTGATCGAGAATGCGTGCAACATTCCCTCCCACGTTGCCGAACCCCTGGACCGCCACGCGGGTCCCATGGGGTTTCATGCCCCGCTCTTTCATGGCCTGTTCGAGCACGTGGATGCCGCCCAGCGCGGTCGAATATCTGCGCACCTTGATGCCGCCCAGCGCAGGCGGCTTTCCCGTGACCACGGCAGGCACGTGTTCACGCTTGATCCGCTCATATTCGTCAAGGATCCAGGCCATGGTCTGTTCGTCGGTATAAACGTCGGGCGCGGGGATATCCTTGAACGGGCCGATGTAGTCGGCAATGGCCTGGGTGTAGCCGCGCGTCACGAGTTCCAGATCGCGCCGGGAAAGCTCCAGAGGGTCGACAACAACCCCGCCCTTCGCGCCGCCAAAGGGGATATTTACCACCGCGCACTTGAGCGCCATGAGCAGGGCGAGCTCGGCCGTATGTTCCTCATCCATATCAGGATGGAACCGGATACCGCCCTTGGCAGGCCCGCGTGCGTCATTGTATTGCACCCGGTAACCGGTAAAGATCCGGGTCTTGCCCGTTGTCATCTTCACCGGAAAATTTACGGTAAAAGACCGCCGGGGCGCGGAGAGGAGCTCAAGCTCTTCAGAAGAAAGGCCGAGCTCGGAATAGGCCGCCTGAAGCTCGGTTATGCCGACGCTGCGCAGGTCTTTTTCATCTCGGTGTAAACGGTCGTGGTTGCGGTTCATGGATACCTCGAAAATGCCAGAGTAGCAAGGGTCAAGTAGCAAGGTCCAAGGAAAAGCCTATGATGTACCTTGCTACTTGCCCCTTGCCCCTTGCCCTTATAATGTCCCTGACGCCTTGCGTAAGTCGGTCATGTCAATCACCTCTGTTCTTATTATAGAGTCAATCACGGCAAGGGTCAACTCAATCGGCTAAAAGGACCTTGCTTATATTCCCTTTTTTATGTAAGATTAATCGTAACTATTCAGCATATCCACCAGTTGGAATAGAGGGCTGAACTCGCGCAGAGACGCGGAGGCGCAGAGAATGACAGAAAACGAGATTGGAACAATCGTGATCGAGTTGGCCATTGCCGTTCATCAGGAGCTTGGCCCCGGGCTTCTCGAGACGGTTTACGAGGTTGTTCTGGTCAGTGAACTGCAAGATAGAGGTCTGAAGGTCGAGCGGCAGGTCTCCGTGCCGATCGAGTACAAGGGGATCAGGTTCGACGAAGGGTTCAGGGCAGACATCATCGTCGAAGGCAGGGTTATCCTGGAATTGAAGTCTGTCGAGCGGGTGACGGCGTCGCACAAGAAGCAAGTTCAGACGTACTTACGGCTAAGAGGATGCAAGCTTGGCTACCTGTTGAATTTCGGCGAGGCCTTGATGAAATCCGGGATTACCCGGTGTGTCAATGGCCTTGAAGAATGATTTTCTCAGCATCTCCGCGCCTCTGCGGGAGAAGAGTATTTCTTTTATGCTGCATTTATGCTGAATAGTTACGATTAATCTATAAATTTATGAAATTCGGATGGATTATGCCATGGATAAGATTGACGACATAAAGAAAAAACTTTCGGCCGGCAAATATGACCTAAAGCAGGGGTTCAAGGTAAACAACCTCGGCATATTCGGATCGTACGCGCGGGGAGAGCAGACAATCGAAAGCGATCTTGACCTTCTCGTCGAATTCAGTGTGCCCGTAAGTTTGATCGAGTTCATGCACCTGGAAAATTATCTCAGTGATATCCTCGGAATCAAAGTTGATCTCGTCATGAAAACCGCACTTAAACCGCATATCGGAAAACATATCCTGGAAGAGGTCGTTCAGGTATGAAACGGGAATTTCTCGATTACGTCGAGGACATCATTGATGCTTTCGTAAAAAGGCATTATCCACCGCCGAGACGCAGAGGCGCGGAGAACTGCACCTTGAAAATAATAAAGATTTTCTCTGCGTCTCCGCGTCTCCGCGGTTAAATCCGACTTATTACGAGACCGTCATCATTGATGCAATGAGAAAGGCGCTGTCTTTTACCGCGGGCATGGAATGGGAGTCCTTTTCAAAGGACGACAAGACGCTCTTCGCCGTGATCCGCGCCATAGAGATCATCGGTGAAGCCGCAAAAAAGATACCTCAGGAGGTGAAAGCGCTCTACCCGGACATTCCCTGGCAGGACATGGCGGGCATGAGAGACAAGCTGATTCACGAATATTTCGGCGCCGACCATAGAACAATCTGGAATACGGTGAGGAAAGATATGCCGACGTTGCTGCCGCTGTTTGAGAAAATCAAAATAGACTATACCGTATAACATTATTGACCGTTTACCAGAATTCCCGCTATCCACTTCAGTATCTAAACCATGACTGAATATCGAATTGAAAAAGACTCCCTCGGTGAAGTAAAAGTCCCCGTGGACGCACTCTACGGTGCGCAGACGCAGCGTGCGATCGAAAACTTTCCCGTGAGCACCATCCGCTTCCCCCGCGATTTCATCCGCGCGCTGGGGCTCATCAAGGCTGTTGCCGCTGAAGTGAACGCCGGTCTCGGTTTGCTCGACGCAAAGATCGCCCATGCCATTCATCTGGCGGCCCTTGAGGTTGCGGACGGCGCCTGGGATGAGCAGTTTCCGCTCGACGTGTTCCAGACCGGCTCCGGCACGTCGACCAACATGAATGCCAACGAGGTCATTGCCTCCCGCGCCACACAGCTCCTCGGAACGCCGACAAAACCCGTCCACCCCAATAACGATGTGAACATGGGGCAGTCCTCGAACGACGTCATCCCCACAACGATCCATGTGAGCGCCTGCCTGCAGTTGAACGAACTGCTGCTGCCTGCATTGCACCATCTCCATGAAACGCTCAAGACCAGAGAGCGGGATTGCTACGATGTGATCAAGACCGGCCGTACGCACCTTATGGACGCCATGCCGATCCGCCTGAGCCAGGAGATCAGCGGCTGGGCCCATCAGGTCGCGCAAAGCATCGAACGCATCGAATCATGCCTGCCGCGCCTTTCACAGCTCGCCATCGGCGGGACTGCCGTGGGCACCGGGATCAACGCGCCAAAGGAGTTTGGAAAGATCATCGCCGGCAGGCTTGCAGGACGCACGAAGTTCCCCTTTGTCGAGACCAGCAACCATTTCGCGGCCCAGGCGACGATGGATACGGCAGTCGAGCTTTCGGGCCATTTGAAAACGTCCGCATCGTCATTCATGAAAATGGCCAATGACCTCCGCTGGATGAACAGCGGCCCCATGAATGGACTGGGCGAGATATCTCTCCCTGCACTTCAACCAGGTTCGAGCATCATGCCCGGCAAAGTGAACCCGGTCATGGCTGAAGTAATGATGATGGCGGCGGCACAGGTCACGGGAAACGATGCGACGATCACCATCGCCAACCAGCAGGGCAATTTCCAATTGAACGTCATGCTCCCGGTCATCGCCCACAACCTTCTCCAATCCATCACGCTCCTCGCGAACGCATCGCGCTTGCTGGCGGACCACGCCATCGCCGGATTCGTAGTGAACCGCGGGCGCATTGCCGGGCTTGTAGACAGGAACCCGATCCTGGTGACCGCGCTTAATCCCGTCATCGGCTATGATAAGGCTGCGGAGATCGCGAAGAAAGCCTATGCCGAAGGAAGATCCTTGAAGGAAGTTGCTGCTGAGATGACGGATTTATCGAAAGAGGAGTTGGACAGACTGCTCGATCCGAAGAAGATGACCGAAGGCGGGAACGTTCGCTGATTTCCCGGGTAAATTCCTGAAAGACCTCATCAGGCAGATCTCCCCAGGAACCGGCGAATTTCAGAACATATATAACGTTGCTACTGAGCGAACAAATAGTGAAAACCAGACTAACTGTTTGTCACGAATCAACGTCCCCTCTGTTGCGAGAAGAAACCCGACGGCCGCTGGCGGTCATACAACTACGATGAACTCGTCAGCCGCGACAAGGCCAGCCTCGACATCTCCTGGAAAAGGTCTGATCCCTGAACAAGCTAAGTGTAAGAGGTCGGTATCCTTATTAACTGTATGTCAGTTTTCGCTCAAGGTCTTTCGAACGGGAGATGCGCTTTGCCTCTTCGAGCGTTATGAGTTCCGCTCTGCAGAGCTGAATGAGATGCTGGTCCATGGTCTGCATGCCGTATTCGTCGCGTCCTTTTTCGATGTACTGATC
>JANPMZ010000112.1:0-23657 GCA_031427195.1 Nitrospirota bacterium | reverse complement strand
ATCGTTCTGACGCTCGTACTGGTCTGGCGCTAGGCGTGCAGGGAATGAAGGATGGTATGGAAACCCTCGTAAAAGTAAGCTGTCTCAAACATATTTATCCAGACACCACGGAGATCCATATCTGCGGCCTGGATTTTGTCGTGAACCGGGGGGAGCGCGTGGTGATTCTGGGCGGGAACGGGTCCGGCAAGACCACGCTGCTGTTCCATATCCTGGGTCTGCTCGCACCGAATGAAGGAAGCGTGTCGGTCTTCAACATCAACCCGGCCCTCAGGTATAATACGATCCGCGAGCGTATCGGCGTGCTGCTCCAAAACGTCGATGACCAGATCCTGTCTCCGACGGTATGGGACGACATCGCCTTTACGCCCCGCAACTATGGCTATGATAAAGAACGGACCGCTCAGATGGTGGAGCAGGTCATGGACGAACTGGGGATAAGCCGGCTGGGCGACAAGATCTGCCATTATTTGTCAGGCGGCGAAAAACGGAAAGTAGCGCTGGCCGGCGCCCTGGTCATGAAACCGGAGCTGCTGATCCTGGATGAGCCTTTCGAGGGACTGGATTCCCGTTCCCGGGGCGAGCTGGTGACGCTTTTGAATGAACGGCACCGCGAAGGGATGACCATCATCATGTCCACGCACGATCTGAATCTGGTGGCCGCATTCGCCGACCGGGTCTACGTGCTGGCGCGCGGCAAGGGTGTGCTCACGGCAGGCACTCCTGCCGAGATCTTCTCGCAGGCCGAGGCGCTGAAGGCCTCCAATATCGATCCCCCGCTGCTCACCGAGCTGTTCCTGAAGCTCCGTGAGCGGGGACTGGCTGTAGCTATTCCGGAATCCATTGACCATGCTGTTCACGACCTTGTCCGGCTCATCAAGGGCTGATGAAGCGGAGGGTTCACGCAGTTCGAACACAGGAGGGATGAACCATGCAGCACCATGATTTTGAACAGGGCCCGATGGACGTCAACCGGAAGGGGGTACTGATCGTTCTTATTGCATTGGCGCTTGCCGCAGCGAGCGCCGGTGGGGCCGCCGGTATGTTCATCGCGCGCGGCGAACAGGGGTTGATGCTCATATCCCTGTTCTGCGTGCCGTTCGTCGTGCTCCTGGCCTACGGGTTTTACCGGAGAACGATCGTCCCCTACTTCCGGCGCCTCGAAGACGCCAATCTAGAGCTGCACCTTAAACAGGAAGAGCTGCTTGATATGAAGGACGACCTGTTCATCAAGTTCCTCGGCATTTATGATGTGAATTACGCGGCCAACTCGCCGCGCCTGTTCCCGGACCGTCTGAAAGATGTGGCCGATATCACGGCCAGGGCCATGGATGCCGATGTCTGTCTAGTCTTTCTGTATGACAAAAAAAAGGACGAGCTCGTGCTTGCGGCAACGAACGGTTACCGCAGCGAGGCGGTCCGGAAAACACGCATCCCGCTCGGCCAGGGGATCGAAGGCTGGGTCGGCAGGCGGCTCGAACCGGTCATGCTGAAGGATTTCTCTCAAGACCAGCGTTTCCGCGAACTCCCCGAGCTGATGCTTTCCGAATACACCTCGGTGTACTGTCTGCCGCTCTACGTCTACTCGAACGGCGCCCTGGTCGGGGCGATCGAGGTGCTGTACCGCAAGGCAAAGAACTTCACCGATGAAGAAATCAACTTTTTCACCACGCTCGCGGGCATCATCTCGACGACAGTCCAGAACGAGGACTTGCAGACGGAGCTTCACAAGATGAACATGGAACTGGAGCAGTGGGTCGCGGAAAAGATCGAAGAGCTCCTGTCGTCTGAAGAGCGTTACCGGACCCTGGTGGAACATGCGGCCGAATCCATATTTGTACTTGCCGAGAACGGCGATATCCTCTTTGCCAACGAACAGGCCGTACAATTGACCGGCCTGGGGAAATATGACCTTGTTCACAAGAACCTGTTCGAGCTCCTCGTCATGCCGGACGCTGCGCAGCAGATACTTGGCGAGGCCGTACAGAACCACCAGACGGTCCGGCAGGGCGACCTTAAGAAGGCCGATGGAACGGTTGTACCGGTCGAAGTGAGCGTTGTGGAACTCACCCTGATGGGAAAACGCTTTATTCAATCAGTGGTGCGCGACAGGTCGTCCTCTGTTCGTCTCGAGAAGCTCGTCCAGGAGCAAAAAAAGGAATTGGCCGCTCTCAGGGAATAGACCAAGGACTGACAAGCGGGTTGCGGAGCATAGGTCTTCCCGTCGGTAAATTATTTAGCCTTTACTTCAAGCGCATCCTATGGTATAAATTATGCATATGGCGGCTGGAGAGGCTGCCATATGCCTTTTAATCGTCATGAATCTAAACGTAGACAGGGGTATCATTACAGCGCTTGGGGTCTTCCTCGTCCTTGTTGCGGCACTTTACGGCGCCTATGCGCTGCTTCGCAGTACAGACCTTACCATTCCCACGCTGCTCCAGCCTGAATCCGGCACTCGCCTGCTCATGAGCATGGAAGGTTTCAGGTTTGTCGAGACGGAGAACGGCAGGGTCTCGTGGCGCATGGTCGCCGACAGCGCCGATCTGTACGAAAATAAGGAAGCGCAATTAAAGAATGTCGAGATCACCTTTGTAGCCCCGGACAGGCGTGAAGCGCGGCTCCTGGGCGAAGTAGCAACGCTGGACACGGTCACGGGAAATGTTTCCATCCGCCGCGGCGTCCGCGAGGTCAGGATTGTCACCAGCGAGGGATATCTCCTGACGACCAATTCGCTGTTCTGGCTGGCCGACCAACGTATTGTGCGGACAGCGGACCCTTTTAAATTGCTCGGCAGCGAGCTCTATCTCGAAGGGCAGGGGCTCACGGGAAACGCTGATATGCTTACGATCGAGGTGGACGGGCATGTTAAAGCAGTGCTTCAGGAGTAGCCTGCTTCTCGCGGCTGCTATGATGCTGATGGCTGCGGCGCCTGACGAGGCGCGCAAGCTTGAACTCAAACGGGAACCGATCGTGGTCACCTCGGCCCGCATGAAAGCGGACAAACTGGGAGAATACGTCACTTTTTTTGGAGAGGTGACCCTCAAAAAAGAGGCCATGACGCTCAATTCGGACTCGCTCACCGTTTTCTATGACGCCGGGACCAGGGCCATCAGGGAAATCGAGGCCCTCGGCAATGTGATCGTGCGCAAGGAAGGGCGAATCGCGCTTGCCAACCGGGCGCTGTACTACAGCAAAGAGGAAAAGATCGTGCTGACCGGCGATGCACGCATCATCGAAAATGACAACCAATTGGGCGGGGAGCGGATAACCCTGTTCATTCGCGATGATCGCAGCATTGTAGAGGGCGGCAACGTCCTGTTCTATCAGGATAAACAGCCGGAAAAAAAACGGGGACGGTAGGCCGTCGACATGAGTATGCAGGCACTTGAGGCAAAAAAACTGGAGAAGGACTACCGGGGCCGGAAAATCGTCAGGGGCGTCAGCCTCCAGGTGAAATACGGTGAGGTCGTCGGCCTGCTCGGTCCGAATGGAGCAGGCAAGACCACGACCTTTTACATGGTCGTGGGCCTGGTCAGGCCTGACCAGGGCAGGGTCGTGCTGGACGGAATCGACATTACGAAGATGCCGATGCACCAGCGTGCACGGAAGGGCATCGGTTACCTGCCTCAGGAACCATCGGTGTTCAGGAAACTGACGGTGGCCGAGAACCTTACGGCCATACTCGAGACGCTGGATCTTTCGGCCATGGAGCGGAATGAACGCCGGGACCGCCTGATGAGCGAACTGGGCGTTACGCACCTGGCGGACAGCAAGGCATACACGCTCTCCGGCGGAGAGCGGCGACGGGTGGAAATAGCCCGGGCGCTCACCCTTGACCCGAAGTTCATTCTGCTGGATGAGCCCTTTGCCGGCATCGATCCGCTGGCGGTCCAGGATATCCAGGGGATCATCTCGCTGTTAAAAAGCAAGGGGATCGGCATTCTGATCACTGATCATAATGTTCGTGAAACGCTTGCCATTACCGATCGGGCTTATATCATCAGCGACGGAAAGATCATTGAAGCAGGGACCGCGGAAGAGATCATGGCAAGCCCACAGGTGCGGCAGTTCTACCTGGGCGAAGCGTTCAAACTGTAGGAGCTGACCCGCTCGGACAGGCGACATACAAGGCGTTACCACGAGAAACAGCCGGTACTCTCCTCTGGAGAATCAGGATTTTTCCAGTGTTCAAGAAGTTGATGGGCTCGTAAGAAATCGGATTTAACCGCGGAGACGCTGAGACGCCGAGAAAATCTTTATAATTTTCAAAGTGCCTTTCTCCGCGCCTCCGCGTCTCGGCGGTGGATAATGACTTTTTACGAATGCGTCAAGGTTGAACAGGACCGTAATTTTTCGTTACTCTTGCTGAAAGGGAGAGCGTGCGGAGCTCGCAGCTGAACTATGGAAGCACGGCTTGAACTAAGACTTTCACAAAAGCTCATCATGACGCCGCAGCTGCAGCAGGCCATCAAGCTGTTGCAGTTGTCCCGGCTCGAGTTGCAGCAATCGGTGTCTCTGGAGCTCATGGAGAATCCGGTCCTTGAGGAGCTGCCGCCGGAAGCTGCGGACGAGGGTAGTGAAGCAGAGGGCGACGCAGCTCCGGAGGGGACGCAGGAAAAGCTGCCGGACAGCGTGCCCGAGCCTGAAGTGACCGGCGAACTGAAGAGCGAGCTCGAACTCGGCCCGCAGTGGGACGAGTATCTGAATGAAATGAGCGACGGCCGCGACTACGGCAATGCTGAAGCGGATGACAAGGAACTGCCGTCCTATGACCAGACGCTCACCCGTCTCCCGTCCTTAAGCGATCACCTGATGTGGCAGCTTCGGCTCTCGACCTCCGAGCCTTCGCTGATCAAGGGCGGCGAGTGGATCATCGGCAATCTCGACGACGACGGTTACCTCCGCTCCCCGCTCGAAGAACTGGCCCAGCAGTCCGGGGTTTCTGCGAGCGATATGGCGCAGGCCCTGGAATTCATCCAGAGCTTCGACCCGCTGGGGATAGCGGCGCGTACGCTCCAGGAATGCCTGCTGATCCAGATCCGTCAACTCGATCTGCAGGGGACGATCGTCGAAAAGATCGTTCAAGGCCACCTGGAAGATCTTGAGAAGCGGCGCTATCCGAATATTGCGAAGGTGCTCAACGTCACGACCCAGGACGTGATGGAGGCAGCCCGGATCATCATCCACGAGCTGGAGCCGAAACCAGGGCGGCCCTATATCGTAGCCGATACTCATTACGTGGTTCCCGATGTCTATGTATTCAAGATCGAGGACCACTATGTGATCCAGCTGAACGACGAAGGGCTGCCGCGGGTCAGGATCAATCCGTACTACCGGAAGCTTTTGAGCCGCAAGGACAGCGTTGACAAAGTGACCAAGGAGTATATCGAGGACCGGATGCGGTCGGCCCAGTGGCTCATCAAGGGCATGGAGCAGCGGAACAAGACCATCTACAAAGTTGCGGAAAGCATCGTGAAGTTCCAGGGGGAGTTCCTCGATCAGGGGATATCGCAGTTGAAGCCCATGGTGCTCAAGGACGTGGCGGAGGACATTGCCATGCATGAATCCACGATCAGCCGGGTAACGACCAGCAAGCACATGCATACGCCGCAGGGCATCTTCCCGATGAAATTCTTCTTTACCACCGGTTTTGCCGACGGCGCCGGTTCAGAGGTGTCGTCCCTGACGGTCAAGGATGTTATGCAGAAGATGGTCAGGGAAGAGGACCCGGCGGCGCCGCTGAAGGACCAGCAGATCGTCGACGTCCTGAAAGCCCGCGGTATCGATATTGCCCGGCGGACCGTGGCTAAATATCGTGAAGAGCTTCGGATACCGCCAACCAGTGTGCGGAAGCGGCTCAGCTGAAATCAGTATAAGAGACTACCGGTGTGATCACACACCTTGTGAAGGAGGAGCATATGCAGATTACGGTTATCGGAAGACACATGGACGTTACGGATGCGCTCAAGCAGTATGCGGTCGACAAATTCGGCAAGCTCGATAAGTATTTGCCGAAGAACATTCAGGTTACGGTCACGCTGTCGGTCGTAAAAAAAGTGCATCACATTGCCGAAGCAATGCTCAAGACCGACGGATTGCTGGTGCAGGCCCACGAGGAAACCGAGGAAATGTATTCCTCCATCGACCTGCTTACCGAGAAGCTCGAGAAACGGATACGGAAATACAAGGAAAAACTGGTCGACCATAAGCAGCACAACCGGACAGAACCGGAACCCGTTGTGTCCGCGCATCCCGACGACCGGATCCCCCAGATCATCAAGACGAAGCGGTTCGATCTGAAACCCATGCACGCTGAAGAAGCGGTGATGCAGATGGAACTGCTCGACAAGGAGTTCTACGTGTTCTCCAATGCGGCGAGCGGACATATTACCGTTATCTACCGTCGCAAGGACGGCAACGTGGGGCTTATCGAACCAGCCCTGTAGCGGGTGGGAAGCAATGGCCACACTTCTGGTCACGCCGACTGACAGTCCCGGAGAGCATCTGAAAATGCTGGCCCGCATATCGCGTATCCTCAAGAATCCGGTCTTGCGTGAGAAGCTGCGCATGGTACCCGATGACCGGGAGCTGCATCAGCTGATTCTTGAGGAGGACAGCAAGTACCCGCAGAAATGACGATCACGGTTAAAAACCTGGTGGGACGGTCAAAGGTGCTCGCGGGCAGTTCCGGGCTCGACCGGGAAGTAACGTCTCCGCAGGTCCTCAGTCCCGAACTCTCCTCGATTTCGACCGTGAAGGGGATGGCGGCGAGCCTCGTTCACCTTCCTCCGAGTCAGTCTGCCTTCCTGTGTTCACTGCCGAAGCTCGAACGGACGCGGCTTGTCCGGACCCTGATGCGGCAGCGACCGGCCGGCCTCGTGCTGACCGGCGGCATCTTCTGCCCGGAGCTCCTGGACGGCGCCGACCATGCCGGAGTCCCGGTGTTCATGAGCAGGGACCTGCAGAAGCTGGCCCGCCTGCTTTCCCGGAAACTGATGCAACGAGTGAGCCTTCACGGCGTTCTTGTCCAGATCTTCGGTCTCGGCGCACTTCTCATCGGTGAAAGCGCCATCGGCAAGAGCGAAGCGGCCCTCGATCTTGTTCTGCGCGGGCATAAGCTGGTTGCTGATGACCTGGTGCTCCTTGACCGGGTCGATGGCGTCATCGAGGGCAGGGCGCCGGAGCTGGGTGTGGATCTGCTGCAGATCAGGGGCCTGGGCATTATCAATGTCCGGGCGCTCTATGGCGAGTCTGCCACCGTGCCGTCCTGCCGGGTCGGGCTGGTGGTGGAGCTGGAAGAGTGGAAACAGGGGCATCACTACAGCCTTGTCGGCCTGCGCGAACGCCGGTACCGGATACTTGGTTTGAATGTCCCCTACCTGAAGCTGCCGGTCAAACCCGGCAGGAATATGGCGACGCTTATTGAGGTGGCGGCACGGAACCAGATGCTGAAGAACCGCGGTATATTCACGGCGCGGGAACTCAACAGAACATTGAAAAAGAGGCTGGCTGGATGACGCAGATGCGCATGGTTGTGGTGACGGGGCTTTCCGGTTCGGGGCGAAGCGCCGCATTAAAGGCGTTTGAGGACATGGGATATTATTGTGTCGATAACCTTCCCCTGTCTTTATTGCCGGCATTCGTCGACTATTCCCGGAGCACGGAGAACGCCTACCTGGCGGCCATCGGCATTGATATCAGGGAAAAGGATTTTCCCAACAGGTTCCCGGCGCTGTTCGGGGAATTGCGTGCAGGCGGCCGTGCCGTCGAAATGCTGTTTCTGGATGCCTCGGACCAGACGCTGGTGCGGCGTTTCAGCGAGACGCGGCGGCCCCATCCGCTCGCGCGGGGCGCTACGCCGCTCATCGACGGCATCAGGATGGAGCGGTCGGAACTGAGCGAGGTCAGGAAACTGGCTGACCGTGTCATCGACACCTCGGATTATACCGTCCATGACCTGCGGCAGGCCGTTGAGCGGCAGTATGCCGAGGGTAATGCCGGCCGACCGATGGTGATCACCATCGTCACCTTCGGGTACAAGTTCGGCGTTCCTTTTGACCTGGACCTGATGTTTGACTTGCGCTTTCTTCCCAATCCTCATTTTGTTCCTGAACTGCGGCCTCATACGGGTGAGGACGCGAGGGTCCGTGCCTATGTCATGGCGAAGCCGGATTCCGGGGAGTTTTTGTCACGGCTCCTGGGGTTCCTCGCGTATCTTTTGCCGCGCTATAAAAGCGAAGGGAAAAGCTATCTTACGATCGGGTTCGGCTGTACCGGCGGCAGACACCGTTCCGTCGCCCTGTCGCTGCTGGTTGCGGAACAGCTCCGGCAGCAAGGATACGAGGTCACCGTGAAACATCGCGATATCGGCGCATAGTTGATCAATCCCGGCGAACGCTGTTCTGCGCCGCGATTGAAAGGAGAGGTGAACATGGTCGGACTGGTGGTGGTATGTCATGAGGACATGGGCGTAGAGCTGGTGAAGGCCGCTGAAATGATCGTGGGGAAGATCGCGGCAGTGGCAACGGTCAGCGTGAAACAGGACAGTGCGCCCGAAATGCTTCGGGCGGAGATCGAGGGCGCGATCAAAAAGGTTGACGGGAAAAAAGGCGTCATGCTCTTTACCGACATGTTCGGCGGCACGCCTTCCAATATCGCCCTGGCCTTCCTGGGCGACACCGTCGAGGTCGTTACCGGGGTCAATCTCTCGATGATGATCAAGTTCGCCAATCACCGCGACGAAAAACCGCTGGCCGAGCTGGCCAGGCTCGTGCAGGAGGCGGCGCAGAAAAGCGTGGTGATCGCGAGCCAGATGCTGAAAGGGAAGAAGTAGCATAATCATACTATGGCGCTTTTTGTCCGCATAGACGATCGTCTGATCCACGGCCAGGTCGTGGAAGGGTGGGTCCAGTACCTGAAGGCGACCCGGATCCTTGTTGCCGACGACCGGGTTGCGGCCAATGCGCTCCAGCGTTCCATCATGGAGATCGCCGTGCCGCAGGGGCTCACGGTCACAATCGGCGGCATCGAGGACATCTGCGGCCAGGTGCGTGCTGCGGGAGAGAACGAGCGGGCGATTCTGCTGTTTTCGAATCCTACGGATGTTCTGCGGGCGCTCAAGTCCGGCCTGCTGTGCCAGTCGATCAATCTGGGAGGGATGCGCTATATTCCCGGAAAACGCAAGCTCCGTGAGGTCCTTTCCGTGGACGATGCCGATATTGCGTCGCTCCGGGCCATTCTGGCCCGCGGTATCACGGTCTGCATCCAGTCGGTACCGAATGAAAAGCCGCTGCAGCTCACCAAGGTGTTCGAGGCCTGCAGTCTGAGCTGAAGAGCGGAATAAGGGCCTGCGGGAAGATGAGGGCAGGTGCTCTCATTGTTCTCGAAGAAGGATGTCGATGTTCGATCTTCAATTGGTGTTAGCCATAATCGGCGTCGCCCTTGTGGGCGGTATTATCGGCCTCGACAGGACCGCGGCAGGGCAGTTTATGATCTCGCAGCCTATTGTTGCCGCGCCGCTTACCGGATGGATCCTCGGTGATGCCACCGCCGGGCTGATCATCGGCGCCATGCTCGAGCTCATATGGGTGCTCGATATGCCGGTCGGCAGCTTTGTGCCGGCTGATGCAACGGTCAGTGCCGTACTAGCAACGGCAGTCGCAGCCCTGACGTGCCCCGGCGGGGCGCCCCGATCTGTCCTCGGATTCAGTATTCTTCTGAGCGTGGGTACGGCGCCGTTCACCATGATGGCCGATACCTACGTGCGGAGCTGGAATTCCCGGCTTGTTGATGCGGCGCATGCTGTTACCAATGCCGACGCCGCGCGCAGCCTGTCCCGGGCGCATCTTACGGGGCTCTGCGCATTCTTTCTGAAGTCGGTGGTCCTCTATCTTCTGCTCCTGCCGGCAGGGCTTGCTGCGGCAGCGCTTTTTATGCGGTCGCCGGCCACGGTTCAGGTCGCCATGGAACTGTTCCTGAAGCTGCTTCCACTAATCGGAGTCTCCCTTCTCGTGCGCCGGTTGTCGATCAAAGCCCTGGATCCTTTTTTGCTGACAGGCTTTATTACGGCAGGCCTGGGCGCGCTGGTGCTTCATCTTCACGCAGGTATAGTCACGCTGCTGACCATAGTGACCGGCTGGATGGGAGTACGATACCGTGAACATCGGCAATAAGCGCGTCATAGGAGGCAGTGACCTGCTCAGGGTATTCTGGCGGTCGCTGCTGATCCAGGCGTCATGGAGCTACGACGGGATGCAATCGCTCGGTTTTGCCTACGCACTGCTGCCGGTCCTGAAGAAGCTCTACCCTGACCGCGCAGAGTTTGAGGCGCGGCTGCGGTTGCACAGGGAATATTTCAACACCCAGCCCTATCTCGCATCGTTCATTCTCGGTGCAGTGGTCAGGCTGGAAGAGGACCGGGCCGCGGGGCGCGCTTCAGCGTCAGCCATTGATGCCGCCGGACTGAAGGCCGCATTGATGGCGCCGCTGGGAGCGCTCGGGGACAGTTTTTTCTGGGGTGCGCTGAAGCCGCTGGCGGCTGTTATCGCTGTGGCCCTGGTCATGGCAGGGGCCTGGTGGGCGCCGATCCTTTTCCTGGTGCTCTATAACCTCTGGCACGTAGGGCTCAGGATGAGCGTGTTGTTCTGGGGATATCACAGCAGAGGCGACGCCATGGCGCTTATGGCGCGGTACAGTTTTACGAGGATGGCCCGGCTGTTCAAAGCAATCTCCTTGTCGGTCCTGGGAGGGATTCTCGCGGGTATCTCCGGCTGGCGTCCGGAGTTCGGGCCTAACCTGCCGCTGCCCGGACCGGTCGTGGCCGTTGCCGCATTAGCCAGCACCATGGTACTCGTTTCTGTTCTGCGGAGAGGCGGCTCTCCCATAAAACTCATGCTCGGCCTGGCTCTGTTCTGCCTTGCCCTTGCATATGCAGGAGTGGTCTGATGAAAAAAAAAGAATTGATGATAGAAAACCGGCTTGGCCTGCATGCGCGGGCTGCTGCCCAGATCGTAAAATCGGCAAGCGCCTATGCTTCCAAAATAACGCTGACCAAGGATGGTCTCGACGTTGACGGAAAAAGCATCATGGGCATCATGATGCTTGCCGCAGGAAAAGGAAGCAGCGTTGTTGTTGCCGTGCACGGGGACGATGAAGAACGGGCGCTTTTGGGACTCGAAACGCTCTTTAAGGACAAGTTCGGCGAAAAGGAATAAGGGCCCACAATATGAAAAAGGGAACAGTGGGCCGGGGACCGGAACCGGCTTCCGGGAAGGCAGGGAACCATTAATGCACGAAAAAGTGTACAGCGGCATCATGGCCTCACCGGGCATTGTGATCGGGCGGGCATATCTTCTCGATCGGCGCAAAGTGGTGGTGGCAGGGCAGCGCATCGAGGATGTCAGCGTCAGTGATGAGGTGGCGCGCTTCAAACGGGCGGTGGAGCTTTCGAAAAGCCAGCTCGAGGACCTGAAAACGCGCTTTACCAAGGGGCTCGGCAAGTCCCATATCTATATCCTCGAAACGCATATCATGCTGCTCGAGGACAAGATGCTTGTCGACGGGACGGCCAAGTGCATCAAGGGGTCCCTGCTGAATGCTGAAGGGGCGTTGAAAGCGACGATCGAGGCGATCAGCCTTAAATTCGACAAGATCGAAGACGAATACCTTCGCGAGCGCAAGCACGATGTAGAACAGGTTGGCGAGCGCATCCTGCGGAACCTCGTGGGCCACAAGCAGGAAAGTCTGGCCGACATCAAGGGTGAGGCGGTGATTATTGCCCATGATCTGGCCCCCTCGGACACCCTCATGATGCGCAAGGACAAGATCCTGGGGTTCGCTACCGATGCCGGGAGCCGGACCTCGCACACGGCGATTCTGGCGCGGTCCCTGGGGATCCCTGCTGCCGTGGGTCTCGGGAACATCACGGCGGTGGTCAAGACCGGCGATGTCGTGATACTGGACGGCATCCATGGAGTGGTCATCGTCGATCCCGACGAAGAGACCTTTCTCGACTATCTCAAAAAACAGCGGCGCTATAAATATTTTGAACAGGAGCTCGAGAACATCAGGGACCTGCCGGCTGAGACCCTCGATGGCCGGGTCGTCCTGCTTGAGGGGAACATTGAATTGCCCGAGGAGGTCGTCTCTGTTGCTGACCACGGCGGCCGCGGCATCGGCTTGTACCGGACGGAGTTCCTGTTCATGAACCGTTTGACGCTGCCTACGGAAGAAGAGCACTATACGGTGTACCGTCAGGTTGCGGAACGCGCCGCTCCCGATGAGGTTGTGGTCCGCACGTTCGATCTCGGCGGAGACAAAATCGCGAGCTCAACGGGTTTTGAAAAAGAAGCGAATCCCGCCCTGGGACTGCGGGCGATCCGGTTCAGTCTCAAGAAACAGGACATTTTCAGGGTCCAGCTCAAAGGCATCCTCCGGGCATCGGCCCACGGGAACATAAAGATCCTTTACCCCATGATCTCCGGTCTTCCCGAACTGTACGCGACCAAGGCCATACTCGCGGAAGTGAAAGCGGAGCTGCGGGCGGAGGGCAGGGCTTTTAACGAGAACATAAAGGTCGGCGTGATGATTGAGATCCCTTCGGCGGCGCTGATCGCCGATTTGCTCGCTGCCGAGGCCGACTTCTTCAGCGTCGGCACTAACGACCTGATCCAGTATACGCTGGCCATCGACCGTCAAAACGAGCACGTGGCCTATATGTACGAGCCGCTCGATCCGGCTGTTCTGCGCCTGCTCCAGAAGATAGCGGACGCTGCCCGCGAGGCGAACATCCCGCTGGCCATGTGCGGGGAGATGGCGGGAGACCCGCTCTATGCGGCGATCCTGATCGGCATGGGGTTCAACGTGCTCAGCATGAACGTGGCATCGATTCCCTGGGTGAAAAAAGTCATCAGATCGGTACGCATGCAGGACGCACTTGAGCTGGCATCGCTCGTGAGCTCCCAGCCGACAGCGGAACGGTCCCGGCAGGCCGCCGTACGGTTCATGGAGGAGCGGTTCCCGGAACTTGCGGCGGAGCTGTAATAATTATTGAAAGGGAGCCGGCATTGCAGAATAGGGAATGTACTGTAATTGAAACGATGCAGGGAACACAGGAGCAAAAAAGTCCACGAATCCATGGCGGAAACATCCGCGAGACGGTGCAGCGCTACGGCATCGCGGAAAAGGCCATCGTCGATTTCAGTTCGAGCATCAATCCGCTGGGGCCGTCGTCCGCGGCCAAGCGCGCGGCACGGAAGGCGGTCGACCGCATTGACCGCTATCCCGATCCGGACATGTCCGACCTCCGGGCCGCGATCGCCCGCTATTACGGCATCAAACCGGAACAGGTGGTCTGCGGCAACGGCTCGAACGCGCTGATCCATCTCATCCCGCGCGTGTTCAGGCCGAAAAAGGCACTGATCCCGATGCCGACCTTTTCGGAATATGCCGCGGCGGTCGAGGATGCCGGTGGTGAGGTCGTACCGCTGATGCTGCAGGAACAGAACGGATATCGTGTTGACCCCCTCGACCTCTCCTTCGCGCTTAAGGACGTGGACATGGCTTTCCTCTGCAACCCCAATAACCCCACGGGCGCGCTCACCACGAAGACCGAAATGCTTGAGATCCTTAAAGCGTCGTGCGAGAACGGCGTGCGTCTGGTGGTGGACGAGGCTTTCATGGATTTTGTGGATGCCGATTCCCTGGTCAAGGAAGCGGTGCAGTCGTCCAACCTGATCGTGCTCCGCGCGTTTACCAAGTTCTATGGCATGCCCGGACTGCGGGTCGGCTATGCGATTGCTGATTCCGGGACTGCCCGGCGGCTACGCAGCGGTCAGGAGCCCTGGACCATAGACATCCCGTCCGAGCGGGCGGCCATTGCGGCGTTGACTGACTGGGGCTATGCCAAAAAGACGCGCCGTTACATCGCCCGGGAGCGTGAACGTCTCCTTTCGGGCCTGCGCCTCATCCGTGGAGTTGAGCCTTTTCCGAGCCCGGCAAATTATATTCTTCTCAAACTCACGGGGATCGATTCGCAGCTGCTCACGGACAAGCTCGGCAGGCGGGGACTGCTGGTCCGGGATTGCTCATCCTTTCCCGGGCTCGATAACCGTTATATCAGGATCGCCGTTCGGACGTGGTGGCAGAATCGGCGCCTGTTAAAAGCCCTCCGGGAAATCCTCCATTCCTGACCTTTTCCCCGCCGAAATTTATTTTGCAAAATGCAGTATGCTGTGATACAGTTAGCTCGCAAAAGATGCTGAAAAATGGCTTTTTTTCATGTTGCTGCGGCTACGGTTTGCTGCAGAGCAATGAGAAATATGCCACGGGGTCAGCTGCTCCCGCGGCATTGAGAAGGCGATAAAGATTCTCCCGTCGCCGTGCCGGCGTTGCAGCATCCTGTGCGTGGAAGTCGGAGGAATGATGGCGGAACCGATCATGTGCCCTTATTGCGGTGGAACGAACCTCTTCCAGGAAGACGACTATGGCATTGAACTGGACTATGAATATTGGAGTATCCATCACTGGGATTGCCTCAACTGTTCCGAGTCTTTCGATAAAATAGAGATACTGCCTGCATCCAGCGCATTTGAGGAGAGCCATGAGAGCACCATCCACTGATGCGGCTCCCTCGGTTCCGGGGTTGCCTGCCGGTCCCGGCGCAGATCGGCCCACGGTGGCCCGTATATCGCTCAGTGCGCTCACGCATAACTTCGCAGAGGTGATGCG
Source organism: Nitrospirota bacterium (assembly GCA_031427195.1). Classification (GTDB taxonomy): domain Bacteria; phylum Nitrospirota; class UBA9217; order UBA9217; family UBA9217; genus GWC2-56-14. The sequence continues at coordinate 8,927 of JANPMZ010000112.1, read as the reverse complement.
CCGTGCCAACGGGCGCAAGGTCCTGGCCGTGGTGAAGGCCCGGGCCTACGGACACGGACTGGTTCCTGTATCGCGGCATCTGCTGGGACGGGGCGCGCATATGCTCGGTGTTGCCCTGGTCGAAGAGGGAAGGGAACTGCGCGAGGCCGGGATCGATGCTCCGGTCCTGGTCATGGGCCCGGTATTCCCCGAGCAGGCCGACGCGGTCGCGGCCTGGCGTTTGACGCCTGTTCTGTCGAACAATACGGTCGCACGCGCTCTGGCTGATGCTGCGCGAAGGCGTTCCCTGCGGATTGCCGTACATGTGAAGGTAGATACCGGCATGAGCAGGCTTGGCGTTTCACCGGAAGCCGCTCCGGACCTGGTCCAGGAACTCATGGCGCTCGAGGGTATCGTTGTCGAGGGTCTGATGACGCACTTCGCCGATGCCGATCTCAGGGACAAAGCGTTCGCCGCACACCAGATGGAGCGGTTCGAGACGCTCCTGAGGGTCCTCGCCGACCGGGGGATCGCTATTCCGCTCCGCCATGCTGCCAACAGCGCGGCGATCCTTGATTATCAGCGGGCGCTTTTCACGATGGTCAGGCCCGGGCTTATGCTGTACGGTTACGACCCGGTCGAAGGAAGTGCCTCCGGCGCCGATCTGCAGCCGGTCCTGTCGCTCTTTACGAGGATCTTTCTGCTGAAAAAAGTCCCTGCAGGCACGCCGATCAGTTATGGCAGGACCTTTGTGACCGGACGCGAGAGCCTGATCGCCACGATTCCGATCGGCTATGCCGATGGCTTCAGCCGCGGCCTTTCGAACTGCGGCGAGGCGCTCGTCCGGGGAGTCCGGGCGCCCATAGCGGGACGGGTCTGCATGGATATGACCATGCTCGACGTCACCGATGTCCCCGGCGTCCGTGAAGGCGACGAAGTGGTGCTTATCGGCTCATCGGGCGGCGAGAGGATCACTGCCGCCGACCTTGCAGCAAAGACCGGGACGATCCCCTACGAGGTGCTGTGCGGGATCAGCGCCAGGGTGCCGCGCGCGTACCAGTGATGTGAGATGGGCATCCTTTCAGCGCGATAATCGTGCACCATACTTGATTGCTTCGTACAAAGTCCCCACTGCTGTCATTGCGAGGAGCGGAGCGACGCGGCAATCTCGATTTTACCTGTACTTATGAACTGCGAGATTGCTTCGCTACGCTCGCAAAGACGGCTTTTAAGATTTCTTACGAGACCACCATATTTAACCCTTCAGGTGAATGTATCTATGACCCGCTTGCTTGAGATGCTGGGCAGCAGAACGTCCGACGTGGTGACGGAGATCGGCAGGGTCCTCATTTTCCTGGGCCAGACCCTTCGCGCGACTGTGAGCGGTCCCTTTTATGTGAAGAACCTGCTGAAGCAGATGGAGCAGATCGGCGTGAATTCCATTCCGGTCGTTCTGACCACGGCCCTTTCCACGGGCATGGTGCTGGCGCTCCAGAGCTACACGGGGTTCAAGCGCTTTGGGGCGGAATCGCTCATCGGCACCGTTGTTTCGCTGTCCATGACGCGTGAACTGGGTCCCGTCCTGACGGGGCTCATGGTTGCGGGCAGGGCCGGCGCGTCCATGGCGGCGGAGCTGGGGACCATGAAAGTAACCGAGCAGATCGACGCCATGGAGACCCTGGCCACGAGCCCCATGAAGTATCTGGTGGTCCCGCGGTTCGTTGCGAGCACGATCATGATGTTCTTTCTCACGGTGCTGGGTATGCTCATCGGCATCGCAGGCGGTTATTTTGTCGGCGTGAAAGTGCTCGGCACGAACCCGGTCACCTATGTGAACCAGAGCATCGACAACACCGAGGTGTCCGACATATGGTACGGCCTGATAAAGTCGCTGGTGTTCGGCGCTGTGGTGGGCATTATCGGCTGCTACAAGGGATTTAATACCGAGGGCGGGGCGGAAGGAGTGGGCAAGGCGACGACCGGGGCCGTGGTGGTATCGTGCATGCTCATTCTTATCCTGGATTATTTTCTGTCTGCGTTGTTGTGGTAAGGGGGGAGACTCAGGAGACAGGAGACAGGAGACAGGAGCCAGGAGCCAGGAGCCAGGAGAAATCCGGTTCCGGATACTGGATGCTGAATTCTGAATGCTGACTTCTCTTTTCATCATGATCGAGATCATCAACCTCCATAAGGGATTTGGCTCACAACACGTGCTTCGCGGGGTTAACCTCAAAGTCGAAAAAGGCGAAAGCATGACGGTGATCGGCGGCAGCGGCAGCGGCAAAAGCGTACTGCTGAAGCACATCATCGGATTGCTGTTCCCGGACCAGGGCAAGGTGATCATCGACGGACAGGTGCTGAACGACCTTGATCAGCATGGCTTGAACGAGGCGCGCAAGAAGTTCGGCATGCTCTTTCAGATGGCGGCGCTCTTCGATTCGCTGAGCGTGTGGGAGAACGTGGGCTTTTCGCTGAAACAGCACACGAAGATGTCGGACCGGGAGATCCGCGACATGGCGACTGAAAAACTCGCGCTGGTGGGGCTCAAGGGCATTGAGGATAAGATGCCTGCGGAACTGTCGGGCGGCATGAAAAAAAGGGTCGGGTTGGCCCGGGCCATTGCCATCAACCCGTCCATTATCCTGTACGATGAACCGACCACGGGACTGGACCCCATTTCAGCGGACGCCATCAATGACCTGATCATCGACCTGCGGAAAAAGCTCGGCGTGACCTCGGTTGCGATCACGCATGATATGCACAGCGCTTACAAGATCTCGGACCGCATCGCCATGCTCTACAAAGGCGAGATCCTCGAGGTCGGAACGCCGGACGAGATCAGGCAGACCTCGCATCCCATTGTGCACCAGTTCATTACCGGGAGCGCGGTAGGGCCGATTACAGCGGACTAATAATAAATTGCGGATTTCGGATTGCGGATTTCGGATTGTACTGCTAAAAACTTTTAGTGTAAGTTTTTTATTTATTCCGCAATCCGAAATCCGCAATCCGCAATCCGCAATAGAAGAGGTGTTTCATGGCTAAACTGAGTGCAGAGGCAAAGGTGGGGCTGCTGGTCATTGTCGGATCGATCACTCTCCTCATCATGACCTTTACTGTAGGAAAGTATGAATTCGGCGAGGCAAAAGGGTACGTGCTCTCGGCGCTCTTTGACTCCGTGGCGGGCCTTGACGAAAAATCGGCCGTGCGCATGGCCGGGGTCAAGATCGGCGTTGTCGAGCGCGTGGAGCTTTCGGACAGCCGCGCCAGGGTCATTATGCGGATCAATCCGGGCACCCATATCAAGCGAGGGTCAGAGGCCACGATCAAGACCATGGGGCTGCTGGGGGAAAAATTCGTGGAGCTTGTTCCGCCGGAGCGGAGCACGGACGGCTCCGAGGGCGGCGCGCCCGGCGCTGCAGGGAAGCCCGGCTATCTTCAGCCGGATGAGACGATCCAGGCGACCGTGTCGCCCAGCGACATCGATAAGCTCATTAATCAGCTGAGCGGCATAGCAGGAGACATCAAGCAGGTGACCGGGTCGTTGCGCCAGGTCCTGGGGACCGAGGCAGGAGCCCGGTCCATGGAGGACATCCTGCACGATCTGCGCGACACTATGGCGAATATCAAAGAATTTTCCTATACCCTGCAGGGCGACGGGAGCGAACTCGTCATGCGGCTGAATGAACTTGCCGCTAGCCTCAATGCCGTCGTGGGCGAGAACCGGGATAACCTGAAAGTAAGCATGGAGAACATCCGGGAAGCCTCGCGGAACGCTGAACTTGCCCTGGCCTCGATCGAGAGCGTCGCCCGGAAGGTGGATCGCGGCGAAGGAACGCTGGGCAAGCTGATCAGCGACGACAGCATGTATACCAATATCGACAGTGCTGCCAAGGGGATCAGCGAATATACGTCCCGGATCGAGCGTATGCAGACCGTGGTCGGCTTCCGCACCGAATATATGTTTCCGAAATCCAAAAGTTATTTTTCCCTCGAGCTCAAGCCCAAACAGGATAAATACTATATCTTCGAAATGACCAACGATCCCTATGGCAAATACGCGCGCACGACAACGACCACCACACCGGGCAGCTCGGTCACGACCGAGACCTATGAGGACCGCTTCAAGTTCAGCCTTATGTTCGCCAAGCGCTGGGGCGATGCCGCGCTTCGCGTAGGTTTGATCGAGTCCACGGGCGGCATCGGCGGAGATTACTTCCTGTTCAAAGACAAGATGAAAGTGAGCGTTGACGCCTGGAACATGAACAGCAAGGAGCTGGATAACACCAATGCTCATATGAAGACAACGGTGAGCTATATGCTGGGCAATACGCTGTTCGTAAACGGCGGGATCGACAACTTCCTGAACGCTCAAAGGTCCGCGCCCTTTGTCGGCGTTGGGCTGCGGTTCAATGACGAGGACTTGAAGTATCTGATCGGGAGCGTGCCGATCCCCAAGTAGCCCCGTCCGCTGTTCCGGGTTCTGTCCTTGACTTTTTGGGCATTGTCTCATAAAATGCGAATCTGTTCCTGCTGTCCTCACGTATTTGATTTCGCTATTCCAGGGAGATGTGAAGAATGACCACGGGGATCGTAAAAGCGGTTTTTCCCGCTGCCGGACTGGGTACCCGATTTTTGCCGGCAACCAAGGCGTCGCCCAAGGAAATGCTGGCACTGGTCGACAAGCCGCTCATCCAGTATGTTGTAGAGGAGGCTGTTGCCTCCGGCATCGAGGAGATCGTACTGGTCACGGGCCGGGGGAAGCGCGCCATCGAGGACCACTTCGACGTGGCCTTTGAACTCGAGGAAGATCTCAAGGCAAAGGGCAAGCACAAACTGCTTTCCGAGATCCAGCGCATCGCGAACCTGGTGACCTTTTGCTACATCCGCCAGAAAAAGGCGCTCGGTCTCGGACACGCCGTGCTGACGGCCAAGCGGGTGGTCGGCAATGAACCCTTTGCCGTGCTGCTCGGCGATGATATCATCGATGCGGAAGTCCCCGCGCTCAAACAGATGATGGGGGTCTATAAACGGTACCCCTCGACGATCCTTGCCATCCAGAAGGTGCCCCGGTCCCAGACGCAGCACTACGGTATTATCGACGCAAAAAAGATCGAGAACGGGGTCTACCTCGTCAAGGACCTGGTAGAGAAGCCGTCGCCGGACAAGGCGCCTTCCAACCTGGCGATCATCGGACGCTATATCCTTTCTCCGGGGATCTTCAACGCTCTTGAACAGACCAAACCGGGCAAGGGTGGCGAAATCCAGTTGACCGACGGGCTCCGGCTGCTCATGGAAGACGAGCCGATCTACGCGTACGAGGTCGAGGGTAAACGGCATGATGCCGGCGACAAACTTGGTTTTCTGAAGGCAACGGTGGAGTTTGGGCTGAAGAACGTGGAATTTGGCGCGGAGTTCAGGCAGTATCTGCAGAAGTTAAAGCTGTGATTCCACGGCTCGTGGAGCACGATGGGACCTGTCGTTACATTTGACACAAGGAGGCTGGTTTGGCAAAGACTGAATCAAAAAATATCGATCTCCAGCAATCCATAGAGATCCCGAAAAAACTGCCGCTGCTTCCTATACGGGACATCGTTGTGTTCCCCTACATGGTGCTTCCGCTCTTTGTGGGACGGGAAATGTCCATCAAGGCGATCGAGGTGGCCCTCGAAAGCAACCGCATGATTTTTCTGACCTCGCAGAAGGACATTAACATCGAGAACCCTTCGCCGTCCGACCTGTATTCCGTGGGCACGGTCGGCGTGATCATGCGGATGCTGAAACTGCCTGACGGCCGCATCAAGATCCTGGTCCAGGGCGTTTCTCGCGCCAGGACCGTGAAGTTCCTGCAAAAGGAACCGTTCTACCAGGTCGAGATCAAGACCTTCCCCGACGTTCCCCTGATTGTGGACCTCGAGACCGAAGCGCTCATGCGGAACGTCAAGGAACAGATCGAGCGGCTCGTGTCGTTCGGCAAGGTCATCCTGCCGGACATCATGGTCGTCATCGAGAACGTCGACGATCCAGGCAAACTGGCCGACCTCGCCATCGCCAACATGGGGCTCAAGGTGGAGCAGGCGCAGGAGATCCTTGAGATCACCGACCCGGTGCTGCGCATCAAGCGGATCAACGAGGCATTAGGCAAGGAGATCGAGCTGCTTTCCATGCAGCAGAAGATCCAGGCCGACGTGCGAGGCGAGATCGACAAGACGCAGCGCGAGTATTTCCTTCGGGAGCAGTTGAAGGCGATCCAGCGCGAATTGGGCGAGACCGATGACCGTTCCGAGGACATGCGCGAGCTCCGCGAAAAGATCAAGGAGGCCAAGCTTCCCGAGAAGGCCGCAAAAGAGGCCGAGAAGCAGCTCCGCAGGCTTGAACGCATGCATCCCGACGCTGCCGAAGCGTCCATGACCCGTACGTACATCGAATGGCTTGCCGAGCTTCCCTGGAGCAAGTCCACCAAGGACAATCTCGACCTCAAGGCAGCCCACAAGATCCTCGAAGAAGATCATTATGATCTTGAGAAAGTGAAGGAGCGCATCATCGAGTATCTCGCGGTGCGCAAGCTCAAGGAAAAGATGAAAGGCCCGATCCTCTGTTTTGTCGGGCCTCCGGGCGTGGGCAAGACCTCGCTCGGTAAATCGATCGCCCGCGCCCTGGGCCGCGAGTTCGTGCGCATTTCGCTCGGCGGCGTGCGCGACGAGGCCGAGATCCGCGGCCACCGCAGGACCTACGTGGGCGCGCTTCCCGGCAGGATCATCCAGGGCATCAAGTCGGCAGGCAACAACAATCCGGTTTTCATGCTCGACGAGATCGACAAGATCGGCGCTGATTTCCGAGGCGATCCCTCGGCGGCATTGCTTGAAGTGCTCGATCCCGAGCAGAACAACTCTTTCAGCGACCATTACATCGGCCTGCCTTTCGATCTTTCGCGCGTCATGTTCATCACCACCGCGAATATGACCGACCCGATCCCGGGCCCGCTCAAGGATCGCATGGAGATCATCCGTTTGTCAGGCTATACGGAGCAGGAAAAGCTCGGCATTGCAAAAAGCTATCTGGTCCCGAGGCAGCTGACGGAGCACGGTATCACGGACAAGCAGATCAGCATAGCGGACAAAACGCTTATTCAGGTCATTGCGCAGTACACCCGCGAAGCAGGCGTGCGGAACCTGGAGCGGGAGATCGCACATCTCTGCCGCAAGGTCGCGCGGAAGGTAGCCGAGGGTGAAGACGAGCTCTATACGATCACCTCGCAGAACCTTCATACCTATCTCGGCGTGCAGAAGTTCATGCCCGAGGTGGAGCGTGAGAAGGACGAGATCGGTGTGGTGACCGGTCTGGCCTGGACCGAGACCGGCGGCGATATTCTGTATATCGAAGCGACGTCCATGCTCGGGAAAGGACAGCTTACCCTTACCGGGCATCTGGGCGATGTGATGAAGGAATCGGCCCACGCGGCGCTCACCTATGTGCGCTCCCGTGCTGAAAAGCTCGGCATCAATCCCGATGTATTCGCTAAAACGGATGTGCATATCCACGTGCCCGCCGGCGCCATCCCCAAGGACGGCCCCTCGGCAGGCGTGACCATGGCCACGGCACTGGCGTCGGTCTTTACGAATACGCCGGTGCGGAAGGACATTGCCATGACCGGTGAAGTGACGCTTCGCGGACGGGTGATGCCGATCGGCGGACTGAAGGAAAAGACGCTTGCCGCCCGCAGGGCCGGGATCAAGACCGTGATCATCCCCAAGGAAAACGAAAAAGACATTGAGGATTTTCCGAAGTATCTGCGCAAGGACATGAACTTCATTTTTGCCACCACCGTTGATGATGTGCTTGCCGCTGCGCTGAGCGCCAAAGTCTCCGGGAAGGCTGTCGCTAAGCTTGTTGTTAAGAAAAGCGCCAAGAAAAAGATCGTGGTCAGGTCTAAGGCGACGCATTAGGGGCAGGGGCCAGGAGTCAGGAGTCAGGAGTAATACCACACTATTCAATGCCCCGCACTTCGGTGCGGGGTTTTTGTTCGGCATACAAATTGGTTTATCCAGAGCGAATTATTATTCGTCTCATAATAGAAGCAACATCACCGTGCGAATACTTTTCGCCCCCGATAAACGAGGGCGCTACGTATGAGTCCTGTAGCGTCGGGGTTTATCCCCGACGGTCGTCGTCCGCGTATGAATCCAGCTCAGTGTCTCTCTGTTAATACAATTTTGAGACGGTTATTAAACGATGAAGATATCCAACCTCGGCGAATTCGGCCTGATACGGAAGATCAAACAACAATCCAAAGGCAGATCCCCCTCAACGCTGGTCGGCATCGGAGACGATGCTGCCGCGCTTTCCCTCTCTTCTTCCAAAAAACTGCTCGCCACAACCGACATGCTGCTCGAAGGCGTGCATTTCGACCTGTCCTATACGGATTTTTATTCCCTTGGCTGGAAATCCGCTGCCGTGAACCTAAGCGATATTGCTGCCATGGGAGGTGTTCCCCGCTTTTGTCTCACGGCACTCGGCATCCCATCCACCATCTCCGTGGAACAGATCAAAGAGTTCTATAAGGGTTTTAATGCCCTCTGCCGCAAATACAACGTTGACCTCGTGGGCGGGGATACCTGTCTCTCTGAAAAGGGTCTTGTGGTAAGCATAACGGCTCTTGGCGAGGTCGAAAAGAAAAAAATGCTCACCAGGGCAGGTGCGCGGCCGGGAGACCTTATTTTCGTCACCGGAACGCTGGGGGATTCGGCGGCAGGGCATGAATTCCTGAGGGCAGGGTACAGGGGCCAGGGGTCAGGGGTCAGCAAAAAGGGTTTAAAATCCGCAATCCGCAATCCGCAATCCGCAATTGAGAGGCTTATAAAGAAACATCTACAACCCGTGCCGCGCACTGAATGGGGCAGAAAAATCGCACTCTCCGGCTGTGCTACTTCGATGATCGACATCAGCGA
>JANPMZ010000111.1:0-10252 GCA_031427195.1 Nitrospirota bacterium | reverse complement strand
GGGCTCGGGGGATAAAAAAGTGTGGTATAGTAGCCCCGGTTTGAAAAATAACGATTAAGCGCCGCAGGTGGGTGAATGGTCGTGAAAACGGGGTGGGTGAATGCTCGTGAAAAATGACATTTACTCCTTCTTTCGTATTATTCAGCAGGACAAGAATAGGCCCACTATGCCCCCTTCCGCCAATAATTTGGTTGTCTATTAATTTGAATTCTAACGTGTAAATCCATCCATATACTTTTATTAGGCCCCATTTCTTCGATGCGCCATAAAAGTCGAAAGCAACAAAAACGTTTGCTGTGCCCGCTCTGTCTCTAGTTTTCTGTTGTTCGAGGTAATGAATAACTTCTTGTTTAATATTTTGCCGGACATCTCGTTCAACAACTGGAGCCGTAAGGCTCTGTATGATCCACGCTCTTAGTAACCGTGGTCTCTCGCCGCCTACGTCAGGGACAAATAAAAAAATAGAGATATTTACTGCTACAAAAGTAGCGGCGCAAATAATTACGATTTTCATAGTTAGACATTTTATCAATTGATGAGTCAAGAATGTTTGTCAATTTTAAGCTGTAATGTTCACTGTCTGATCAATTAAAAAGTCGTTGAGTTTAGGAAGCACTTCACGCACACCGATTAATGGCAAATCGTGAATATTCGGCGCAGGGCATTGCCGTTACTAAGACATACGGTAGAAATGTCACATAGTTCGTTATTCCCGCGAAAGCGGGAATCCAGAAATAATGCGAAAACACTGGATTCCGGGTCAATCCAGGAATGACGGCTTATTTTTCTATGAGGCATTACTAATGACCGCCTTTGCAAATAGGCGAGGTTGTACTTGGATAGTTCAAATCCGCAATAGTTCTCCCTTTGCTACACCTGCATCCTCGGATCAAGCTTGTCTCGCAGAAAGTCGCCCAGCATATTAAAGCTGATCACCGTGATGCTGATGGCGAGGCCCGGGAAGATCACCATCCAGGGGGCCGAGTTGATATAGGCGCGGTTCAGGCTGATCATCGATCCCCAGGTGGGCGTAGGCGGCTGGACACCGAGCCCCAGGAACGAGAGCGCGGCTTCGAGCAGGATGAACCCACCGACACGCAAACTGCCGGCGACGATGATCAAGGGAAGCGCATTCGGCAGGATGTGGCGAAAGAGGATCCTTCCCGATGAAGCGCCGATGGCGCGCGAGGCCTCCACGTAGGTCTGCTCCCTGAGCGAAAGCGTAATGCCGCGCACAAGCCGGGCAAAACCCGACCAGCCTACGAGCGTGATGGCAAGCATGGCGGAGGTAAGACCCGGCGGCATGACCGCGCTGATGCCGATGGCCAGGATCAGGCTTGGGAATGCGAGAAAGACGTCGAAGACCTGGGACAGGAAGGCATCCACTTTGCCGCCGAAGTATCCGGCGATCAGTCCGAAGCAGATGCCGATGCTGAGGGAGAGAACAGATGCAATGATCCCGACGGCAAGCGAGATGCGCGCGCCCGAGACGATGCGAGAAAGGATGTCCCGGCCCGTGCTGTCTGTGCCGAGCCAGTGCGACGCGCTCGGGGGCTCTTTCAGATGGTCCAGGTCCATGAAGAGCGGGTCTGCGGAAACGATGAAAGGTCCGACAAGCGCCGTGAGCACGAGCAGCGCAAGCAGGACCACTGCGATCATCGCGGGAGTGTTCGATCTTAGTTCGTTTAATAAAGCAGTAGCGCGCATAGGTTTGGGTGTCAAATTCGGACAAATCGAACAAAGCAAAACTTTTTCTCGCAAAGCACGCAAAGGACGCAAAGAAAAGATTAAATCAAATCCTGGTTTAAAACCTTTGCGACCTTTGCGTGCTTTGCGAGAGACGCCTTTGGGTCCGCATTTTCTCTACTGGTTCTTTAATCCCCGCTCTTTATTCTCACCCGCGGATCAAGGAGATGATACGACAGGTCGACCAGCAAATTTATGGTCACGAAAACAAACGCGCCGAACAGCACGACGCCCATAATAACGGGATAGTCGCGCTTCAGGATACCGTCCAGGGCGTAGCGGCCGAGGCCGTCCCAGCCGAAGATCGTCTCGGTAAGTACCGCGCCGTTTAAATAGGAGCCAAGGTCAAGCCCGATGAGCGTGACGATGGGGATGAGGGAGTTTTTGAGCGCGTGCTTCATCACGACTTTTGTCTCGGAGAGTCCCTTAGCGCGCGCCGCGGCGATGTAGGGCTGCGAGAGCGATTCGAGCATGGACGAGCGGGTCACCCGTGCGATGTAGGACAGCGAGAAGGTGCCGAGGGTGATGGCAGGAAGTATCAGGTATTCGAGCTGTCCGTTGCCCATGCCCGAAGGCGGCAGCACGCGGAGGTACAGCGAGAACACCAGCATAAGCGCCAGGCCGAGCCAGAAGACCGGGATCGAAATGCCGCCCACGGTAATGAGCGCAATGAGCCTGTCCCAGTTTGTACCGCGCTTGACAGCTGCGATTATGCCCAGGCCGATGCCGAAGACCGAGGCAAAGAGCATGGCTGCCAAAGCGAGCCGCAGCGTGTTCGGAAATTTCTGAAGCAGGTCGTCAGAGATCTTTCTGTTCGTGTAGTACGAGCGGCCAAGTTCGCCGGTGGCAAGAAGTTTTACATAGCCGATGTACTGCAGCGGCAAGGGCCGGTCCTGGCCGAGCTCCGCCCTGATCCGTGCAATGGTTTCGGCAGTAGCTCGTTCTCCGGCCATGCCCTGTACCGGATCGCCCGGCAGCGCCTGCATCAGGACGAACGTGATCAGCGTGATGCCGAGGAGTGTCGGGATGAAGAGGAGGATCCGTTTGAGGAGGTAGTAACCCATGGATGAGCAATCTTACACAATCTCACGGAAAACCGCAACGGGCAAGAGTGAAATAATCCATCATCCAAAGCGCGCCATGGCAGGCGGTCATTGGCGCACGAGTTTCCGCAAGGGAGCGGGTCACTACAGAAAAAAGCCGACGGTGAATACCGCCGGCTTCGCTTGACCCGTGACCGTTACTCGTAACTTCTTCCGTCTCATCAATATCGCTGCTTAAGCCAGCCTGGCCGGTTCCGCGTACGATAGACGCGAAAACAGGGCCGCGCTTATTTCGGCGCCTCGCTGAGCGGTATGCCGAGCGCATCGGCCACGCCCTTGCCGTAAGCCGGGTCGGCCTTCAGGCAGTTGCCGATATGACGGAGCTTGACCTCCCGCGGCGCGTCTGCGATGGCGCGGCCGGTGTTGGCAAAGAGGAGCGCCTGCTTTTCAACGCCCATCAAACGGAAAAGCTTGCCGGGCTGGGAGTAGTAATCTTCGTCTTCGCGGTGATTCCAGTGATCCGCAGCGCCTTCCAGGCTTAAGGGTGGTTCGGCAAAATCCGGCTGCTGCTGCCATTCACCATAGCTGTTGGGCTCGTAGCCGAGCGTGCTGCCGTGATTGCCGTCAACCCGCATGGCGCCGTCGCGGTGATAGCTGTGGAATGGACAGCGCGCAGCATTGACCGGAATCAGGTGGTGGTTCACGCCGAGCCGGTAGCGCTGGGCATCGCCGTAGGAAAAGAGCCGCCCCTGCAGCATCTTGTCCGGTGAAAAACTGATTCCGGGAACAATGTTAGCCGGATTAAAGGCCACCTGCTCCACTTCGGCGAAATAGTTCTCCGGGTTGCGGTTCAACTCGAACACTCCCACCTCGATCATTGGATAATCCTTATGAAACCAGACCTTGGTTAGGTCGAAGGGGTGGTAGGGACTTTTCGCCGCGTCCTTCTCCGGCATCACCTGGATGAACAGCGTCCAGCGGGGGAAGTCCTTCTTCTCGATGCTCTCGTACAGGTCGCGCTGGTGGCTCTCCCGGTCTTTACCGACCATCGCCTCGGCCTCAGCATCGCTCAGGTTCTTGATCCCCTGCTGTGTTTTGAAATGGAACTTACACCAGTACCGTTCATTTTTAGCATTGATAAAACTGAAAGTATGGCTGCCAAAGCCATGCATATGTCGGTAGGTGGCGGGTATGCCCCGGTCACTCATGACGATGGTCACCTGGTGCAGGGCCTCGGGAAGCGAGGTCCAGAAGTCCCAGTTGTTGCGGGCGCTGCGCAGGTTGGTGCGGGGGTCCCGCTTGACGGCGTGGTTGAGGTCAGGGAACTTGAGCGGGTCGCGCAAAAAAAAGACCGGTGTGTTGTTGCCGACGAGGTCCCAGTTGCCTTCTTCGGTATAGAACTTCATGGCAAAGCCCCGGATGTCCCGCTCTGCGTCCGCCGCACCGCGCTCGCCGGCCACGGTGGAAAAACGCGTGAACATTTCCGTCTTTTTCCCAACCTGGGAGAAGATCTTCGCCTTTGTATAGCGGGTGATGTCGTGAGTGACGGTGAAGGTGCCGTAAGCTCCCGAGCCCTTGGCATGCATACGGCGTTCAGGAATCACCTCGCGGTCAAAATGGGCCAGCTTCTCCAGAAACCAGACATCCTGCAGCAGCGCAGGTCCTCGCTTTCCCGCGGTCATGATATTCTGGTTGTCGACAACGGGTGCGCCGGCGTTGGTGGTCAGCTTCTTTTTCTTTTCCATGGATGTTCTCCTTTCTCGATGTTTTCCGAGGTTGCGGAATGGTTCATACTGGAAATGATTCCAATTTATCAGTGTCAGAATTCTATCTGTGAAGAGCGGCTTTGTCAAGGTCCTGTTTCTGGGCAGGGAAAGACGTGGAGGAGAGGAGCATTTCTTGCGGGGTGCCGTAGATGTGGCGGAGTGATGCCGACGATCAGCCCGGGCCGGAAATCAGCGAGTCGCATCGCGAAGGGAACCGCGCTCGATGACGAGCAGGCGGTCAGCCAGGCGCTCTGCCTGGTCGCGGTCATGGGTCGTCATGATGACCACGGTATGTCCATCCTTTTTCAGGTTGCCGATGATGGTTTCGATGATCGCGGTGTTATCCTCGTCGACCGAAGCAGTCGGCTCGTCGAGGAATAGGACCTCGGGTTCCACCACCAGCGCCCGCGCCAGTCCCAAGCGCTGGGTCTCGCCGCTCGAAAGTGTACGAGCGTGCTGCTTTCCTTTATGTTCCAAACCGACGAAGGCAAGGGCTTTTTGCACTTTTTCTTCGATCGCATGCCTCTGCATTTTCCGTAGCGTCAGACCATAGGCCACATTGCTGGATACCGTTGTGTTGAATACTCCGGTCCGGGGAAGAACCAGCGTCATGCGCCGCCGGAGAACGATGTCGTGAAGCAAGGGTTTCCCGCCGTCCATGAACAGCAGGCCCCCGCCATCGGGCTGTTCGAGCAGGGAGCAGATCCGCAGGAGCGTGGATTTGCCGCAGCCATTGGGGCCCATGAGCACATAGGTCGCGGTCTTGTCAAAGACGTAGGAGCAGTCGCTCAGGATCGTCTTGCTGCCATAAGCCTTGGTGATATGGGAGATAATGAGCTTCACGGGGCAGGCCTCCCTTTTCTCTGGATAGCGTGCAGCCCGGCATTTACCATGAACGATAGCAGAAGCAGAATGATACCGAGCGCAAGGGCGAGCTCAAAATTTCCCTTGTCCGTCTCGAGTGCGATCGTGGTGGTCATGACCCGGGTGTAGCCCGCGATATTCCCGCCCACGATAAGGATGGCGCCAACCTCGGCCATGACCCTTCCGAAAGCAGCGACAATTGCCGAGATGATTCCGTATCGCGCCTCGTGGATGATCGCCAGGGTCTCTTGTCGCGGCGTAGCGCCAAGGGTGCGGCTGGCCTGCCTGATGAGGGGATCGACGTTCACGATGGCCGAATGGCAGAGTGCTGTTACGATCGGGATAGCCAGGATCGACTGGGCAATGATCATGGCTGAGGGCGAATAGAGCAGACCGAGGAAGCCGAGCGCTCCTTTGCGGGACAGGAGGAGATACACAAAAAGCCCGACTACAACCGGAGGGAGACCCATGAGCGTATTTACGACGCTGATCGTGAACTCGCGGCCGGGAAACCGTTTCAGGCCAAGCAGGGCGCCGAGCGGAAGTCCCAGCATTGTCGCGATCACGAGCGCAATGCCGGACACCTTAAGAGACAGAAGAATAATGCCGAAGAGTTCGGCATTGAGGTGAAAGATGAGCTCGAAGGCCCGGGAAAAGCCGCTCAGGATAGAGTCCATAGTTTTGTACAAGGATCAAGTAGCAAGGGTCAAGTGGCAAGGAAGAACATTCGATAAATAGAGGTTTTTTTGTTTGCTTCTCCTTGCTGCTTGCTACTTGTCACATGCTACTGTTTTTCTGTCAGATGTCACTTTGCATTCGGAACGAACAACGCGTTCCCGTTCTTGTCTTTAAACGAGGCGACAACGTCCTGACCTTCTTTGGAGATAAGCCAGTTCACGAACTCCATGGCCTCTTTGAACTTCACCGTTTTGATCTTCTCCGGGTTCACGGCCATGACGCCGTACTGATTGAAGAGCGTCGGATCGCCTTCGAGCACGATGACCATATCAAGCTTATCCTTGGAGCCGGTCGCAAGCCAGGTGCCGCGGTCGGTCAGCGTGTAGGCCCGCTTCTCGTCCGCGATGCGCTGCGTCTTCTCCATTCCCTGGCCGACCTCAAGATACCATTTCCGGCCTGTCGGTTCAATGGAGACTTTTTTCCAGAGAGCGAGCTCCTTGGTATGGGTGCCTGATTTATCTCCGCGGGAAACAAAGAGCGAGCCCGTCTCCGCGATCTTCTTGAACGCATCTGTTGTGGCTTCAATACCCTTTATCTTTGCCGGATCGTTCGTGGGTCCGATGACGACAAAGTCATTGTACATCACGTCGTGCCGGTTCACGAAAAAGCCCTCTTCTACCGCTTTCAATTCCTGCTCTTTGGCATGCACGAACACCACGTCGGCATCGCCGCGCTTCCCGAGCTCGATGGCCGCGCCGGTGCCCACGGCAATGACGTCGATCTTGATGCCGGTTTTTTTCTCGAAGACCTGGAGCAGATAGTCAAAGAATCCGGAATTCTGGGTGCTGGTGGTGGACACCATGCGGATGCGTGTTTCCGCGGAAATTACTGCGGTGCTGGTGAGAAGAACGAATAACAGGGTCAGTACGATTGACTTTCTCATTGAAGTCACTCCTTTTCGCTATATAGATTTACTACCGGTCTCTTTACATTCGAGACAGGTTTATGAGTCCACCTTAGACCACCCCTCACCTTAGTCCTCTCCCCGCGAGGGGAGAGGATATAATAACTCCCTCGCCCCTTCGGGGAGAGGGCTGGGGTGAGGGGAGCGTACATGGCTCGTTGGTCTGAGACAACGCCTCGCTAAATTTTGAGCTTCTTTTGTTCCCGGCTCAAAAATGCCTGAAGATTCTTATGGAACCGCCAGAACATCTTGATCGCCCGTTCCCCTGCCTTGGTCACCCGCGCGCCGCCACCGCCTTTTCCTCCTGTGGCAACTTCCACAAATGGCTCTTTCGCCTGCCGGTTCATTGAATCCACCAGGTCCCATGCGTGGCGATAGGCCATGTCCATGGACTTGGCGGCTTGGGTGATCGAGCCATGTTCAATGATGCGTTCGAGCAGAACCGCTCGCCCCTGGCCAAAGAAGGTTCCTTCCGGACCGTCGATCCAGACGCGGCCGCGAACGACCGGTGCGTTGCCAATTTTTTTTCGTGGAGTCGATTTATCTTTGTGCATGGCGTAATATATCGCAGGGAATAACGGTTGTCAAGCCTGTTGCATTCGTAATAAGTTTGAAAAGCCGTCTTTGCGAGGGGACCCTCATCGTCATTGCGAGTCGAAGGCGAAGCAATCTCGCAGTTGGTAACTGATCGGAAAGACGAGATTGCCGCGTCGTTCCGATCCTCGCAATGACAGCTGCGGGGCTTTTTACGAGACCATTAGCATTCTTCTCCTTGCATTTAGCCTGTCTTTATAGTACTTTCATTGCAATCGCCTATGCCATTATCATTGAATGAAATAAAAGACCGCGCGCTTGCCTTCTCCCGGGAATGGGAAGGCGAGGTCGCGGAGCGGGCCGAAGCTCAGACCTTCTGGAATGAGTTCTTTAATGTCTTCGGCTAAACCGCAGGAAGCTGGCGAGTTTTGAATAGCCGGTGCGTCGCGCACGGGCGCGATTCGAGGAAAAGGGCGGGTTCATTGATCTCTTTTGGTGCGGAACCCTGATCGCGGAGCACAAGTCCCTTGGCAAGGATCTCGACTCGGCGTACAAACAGGCGCTGGAATATTTTGAAGGCATTGCCGTAGACGATCTGTCCCACTATGTTATCGTATCTGATTTCGCGCGTATCCGGCTTTATGATCTTGATACCGACACCCGCACGGAACTGCCTCTTAAAGACCTTTATAAACACATCAAACTTTTCGGCTTCATCGCAGGCTATACCACGCAAAAGATTTTTGCGCTGGACCCGGTAAACATCAAGGCTGCGGAGCGCATGGGCAAGCTCCATGACCGGCTGCGGGCTTCGGGTTACTCCGGTCACAACCTCGAACTAATGCTTGTCCGGCTTTTATTCTGCCTCTTCGCCGAGGACACGACGCTTTTTGATCCGCGCGGCGCGTTCAGCGACTTCCTCGAAAACAATGCGAAGAAAGATGGTTCGGACCTCGGCCCGCAGCTTTCGCTGCTCTTTCATATGCTGAACACCAGGGAAGACCTTCGTCAGAAAAACCTTAAAGAAACCTTTACCGCATTTCCTTATGTGAACGGCAGGCTGTTCGAAGAAGCCCTTCCCATCCCGGCATGCGACAGCACGATGCGCGCGCAGCTTCTCGATTGCTGCGCCCTTGATTGGGGCCGCATATGAGCCTGTTGCACAAATAGCTTGATATTATAATACGAATAGTGTAGTATCTGGCCATCACAATTACCGGGAGACATGCGATGGCCTACAATTTCAAAGAATGCAACCGCGATCAAGTCTATCTTCTGCCGCCTACATTGCAAGAGTGGCTTTCACCCAAGGACCTCGTCTGGCTGGTCCTTGATGCAGTGGCGGAGATGGACCTTTCGGCATTTTACCAGAAGTATCGTCAGGATGGCAAAGGCCAGGCTGCTTTTGAGCCATCCATGATGGTTGCCCTGCTGTTGTATTCTTACTGCCTTGGCGTTCGGTCTTCTCGTGAGATCGAAAAGTTGTGCGAACGGGACATCGCATTCAAGGTCATTGCTGCCAACCAGGCGCCGGATCACTGCACCATCAACCGGTTCCGGAAAGATAACGGTACGGCGCTGAAAGACCTGTTCAATCAAGTGCTCAAGCTCTGCAAGGAAGCGGGTCTCGTTAAAGTCGGTGTTGTTGCCCTGGACGGCAGCAAGGTAAAGGCCAACGCGGCACTGGAAGCCAACCGCACCTACGAACACATCGAGCAGGAAGTGAAAAAGATGCTCGAAGAAGCGGAGACCAAGGACGCCGAGGAAGACCGGCTGTACGGTTCGGACAAACGGGGTGATGAACTCCCCGCGGAACTTGCCGACCGGACAAACCGCAGAGCCCGCCTTGCGGCATGCAAAAAGCGGCTTGAAGAACAGGCAGCGGCGGAAGCTGCCAAGCAACAGTCAAAGATCGAAAAACGACAGGCCCAGGAGACCGAAACCGGAACAAAGAAGCGAGGCCGTAAACCCCGGAAACCTGATTCGACACCAGAAGAAAAGGCCAAGGCCAACCTGACCGACCCGGACAGCCGTATCATGAAAACCCGAAGCGGCTATGTCCAAGGCTACAACAGCCAGGCTGTGGTTACCGAAGCCCAGATCATCATAGCAGCTGAAGTCACGAACCAGGAAAATGACGTAAATCAGCTGCACCCCATGATCCAGGCGGCCAAGGAGAACCTCAAGGAGATCGCTCCGAAAGAAGAGCTGACGATCAAGATTTCCTTGAGCGACGCCGGTTATATAAGCGACAAGAACCTTGCGACCATGACACCCGACGGTCCCGAACATCTTATCGCGACCAGGAAAGACTGGAAGCAGCGCAAGGAAGCCGCAGCAGCATCTCCGCCCCAAGGCCGGATACCAAAAGGCCTGACACTCCGGCAGCGGATGGAACGCAAGCTTATGACCAAGCGAGGACGAGAGCTCTATAAGAAACGAGGCCAGACCGTCGAACCGGTCTTTGGTCAGATCAAAGACAATCGCGGCATCCGACACTATATGCGCCGGGGGCTTGAAGCATGCTCCCAGGAATGGAAACTAATCTGCGCGACACACAATTTGCTGAAGCTCTGGAGAAGCGGCAAAGGAATCGCGGTTCAGATGGCAGTATAATGGATCCAACAGCTCATTCATGCCGTGTGCTTCGCCGAAAT
>JANPMZ010000110.1:0-17317 GCA_031427195.1 Nitrospirota bacterium | reverse complement strand
CACTTTGTTGCATCTGTATCATTCCCTAATGTGCCCGAGGAGGAAGTATGAGACAGACCAAGATCGTTCTTTCCGACAAAGAGATTCCCACCAAGTGGTACAACATCATGGCGGACATGCCCAACCTTCCGAAGCCGCCGCTTCATCCGGCCACGAAGCAGCCGGTGGGGCCCCAGGACCTGACCCCCATTTTTCCCATGGCGCTCATTGAGCAGGAAATGACCCAGGAGCGTTGGATCGATATTCCCGAAGAGGTGCTCGACATCTATTCGCTCTGGCGGCCGGCGCCGCTGTTCCGGGCGCACCGGCTGGAGAAACTGCTCGGCACGCCGGCCAAGATCTACTATAAATATGAGGGTATAAGCCCCGCCGGCAGCCACAAGCCGAACACCGCAATTCCCCAGGCGTATTACAATAAACAGGCGGGGATGAAGCGCATTGCGACCGAGACCGGCGCTGGTCAGTGGGGCGCCTCCATGGCGCTGGCCGGCAAGCTCTTCGGCCTTGATGTCACGGTCTATATGGTGAAGGTGAGCTACGGCCAGAAGCCCTACCGCAGGATCATGATGGAGACCTGGGGCGCTACGGTGCATGCGAGCCCGTCGAACGTGACGAACACGGGCAGGAAAATCCTCGAGCTCGACCCCGACAATTCGGGCAGCCTCGGCATCGCCATCTCAGAGGCGGTGGAGGATGCGGCCACGCACAATGACACGAACTATGCGCTCGGCTCGGTCCTGAACCATGTCTGCCTGCACCAGACCGTGATCGGGCTCGAGGCAAAGAAGCAGCTTGAGCTCGTTGGCGACTACCCGGACATTGTAATCGGCTGCTGCGGTGGCGGGAGCAATCTCGCGGGCATCAGCTTCCCCTTTCTGCATGACAAGATCAAGGGCAACCGCAAAAACGTGAGGGTCATTGCCGTAGAGCCCACGTCCTGCCCCACGCTCACCAAAGGCGAGTTCCGGTATGACTTCGGCGATGTCGCGGGCTTCACGCCGCTTATGAACATGTATACTCTGGGCCACGACTTCATGCCGTCCGGCATTCACGCCGGAGGACTGCGGTATCACGGCGATTCGCAGCTCGTGTCGCAGTTGTACCATGACAAGCTCATCGAAGCGCAGGCCTATCACCAGAGCGCGGTGTTCGAGGCAGCCATGCAGTTCGCGAATACCGAGGCGATCATACCGGCGCCCGAAAGCGCCCATGCGATCCGCGCAGCCATCAACGAAGCGCTCCGCGCCAAGGAAGAGGGCAAGGAGAAAACGATCCTCTTCAACCTGAGCGGCCACGGCTACCTGGACCTCCAGGCCTATGCCGATTACCGCGAAGGCAAGCTTATGGACCATGAGCATCCGGAAGAGGACATCAAAAAGTCACTTGAGAAGCTACCGAAGATATAGAGTAACCGCACACTTGTTTCACATAAAAAGCCCGTGGCATGAGAATGTGCCATGGGCTTTTTTCAGGTTCATAAGGAGTACAATCCTTCCGCAGCAGGGGCGGAACAGGCGGCGGCAGGCATCAATACTGCTGCTTTGCCCGATCTTCCTCCCGCAGACGCTCCAGCGCGTTGTGGGCGACCAGGATGCCGTCAGCATCCTTGACGATCCCTTTTCCAATGAGCACTTTTAGGCACTTCGAGACCGCTTCGCGCGAAGAGCCGATCCGCGCTGCGAGCTCCTTGTGGGTCAGCTTCCCGGCCTTCAAAAAGCCCTTGCTGCCCGGCCCCCCCGTTGTTGCCGCATCGAGCAACGCCCGGACCAGCCGCTCACCGACTTCGAGGAAGGCGAGCGATTCGATCATGTCATCTGCTTTGCGCAGCCGTCCGGCAAGCGTGGTCATCAGTTCCACGGCGATCTTCGGATTATTATAAAGCAATTCCAGGAAAACGTCTTTTTTCAGGACCGCGAGCTCCGAATCCGTTTCGGCTACGATGGTAGCGGACCGGCCCTGGCCGTCGAGGAGGCTGAGCTCGCCGAAGAACGCACCCTTTTCGAACTGCGCCAGCACCATCTCGTCGCCTTCATCGTCGGACAGGACCGCCTTGAACTTTCCCGCATTAACGATATAGAGGTCTGTGCTCAGGTCCGTTCTTTCGAACACCACGTCGCCTTTTTTATAAAGCGCGCTTTTGCAGCGTGTAGCCATCTCTTTCAGCTGAGAGTCCTTCAGGTGGTTAAAGAGCGGAATGTTTTTTAAGTAATCTATCAGCATACTGGTTTTGCGCTGCTGCTGGTCCACAGCGCCCCCCTTTTTATTTCCCTACCGCCCTACATCTTATGGCAGTTATTGCAGAGGCCCATGGCGCTTTTTGCGTTGAACCTGAGCAACCGGGGCGACTCGGTGCTGTGGGGTTCATGGCAGCTGCCGCAATAGAACGCCCTGCCCGGACGGGCAGGATCCATGAGCGAATTCGTTGTTCCTGATGAAACGTCTCGCTTCGTCTTTCGCGTGCCCCCCTTTTTCGCTCCCAGCGGGTGGCCGGCCGCGGAAAGGCCCGCCACGGCATGCCGTTTTCCCGCGATCTCGCTGTGACAGGTCACGCACAGGTCATAGGGGTTGTTCGCCAGGAGAGCCACTTCGTTCGATGCGTGCGGTACGTGGCAGGTAAGGCACATGCCTCCGGCAACCGGGGCGTGCACGGTTTTTTTGCTGAACAATGTTTTGTCATGGCACGTAAAACACAGTTCGGGCGCTTCCGACAGCAGCAGCTTTGCCGTATTTGACGAGTGGGGGTTATGGCAGGAGGTGCAGCCCATGCCGAGGGCGGCATGGACGACCGTCTTTTCAAAGGCTGCTTTGGCATGGCAGCCGTAGCAAAGGTCAGGTTGCTCAGCGGAAAGACCGTGCGCCACAGCCCCGCTCTTTTTGTGAGGAACAGTCTTCGCATCAATGGCAGTATGGCACGCGGCACAGCCCATCGAGAGCGCAGCGTGTACCACTGAGCCCTTGGTCAGCTTGCCGTGGCACTTCAGGCAAGCAATGTCGGCAGCAGAGGCATTCGAGGATACGAGGAAGAGGGCCATGATGCAGCTGGCAAGCAGGAAAGCGCGCGGTTCGGGTCTCATGAGAAAGCTCCTTAACAGTTGGGTGGAATGGGAAACGACAACAACCAATCGTGAAAAAGGATATCATGGCGAGATCGGTAAAATCAAGGTAACTATTCAGGTTAGCCAGAACGCAAAGAGCTCAAAAAATACAGTAACTACTCTGCAATCAGACCAGGTGCATAAACGGCTGCGTCGTAGGGGCGCAATGTTTGCGCCCTTGCTGCTGCCATTACCACCAGGGCGTATGCAATACGCCCCTACAAAAAGACCACCGGAAGGACAGGATTACTGCTGTGCGCTGCCCAGTGCCGCGACCTCCACCCGTGCCCGGCCTTTCCGTTTTGCTTCATACATAGCGGTGTCGGCCGTGTGGATCAATTTTTCCATGGTGTCGATCAGCGGATCGGGGATGCCCGCAAGGCCGATGCTGACGCTCAGGCTTCTGCCTCCAATGCCTGAGAATTTGTGCGCAGCCATGGAGCGCAGAATCCGTTCCGCGGCGAGGACCGCGTTCTCCTTCGGCGTGTTCGGGCTGAGGACAACGAACTCCTCTCCGCCCCATCGCGCCGGAGTGTCCACTTCGCGAATACTTGCCTGGATCACCTGGGCCACCTCGCGCAGCGCCAGATCTCCGGCCTGGTGGCCGAAGGAGTCATTGATCTTTTTAAAGTGGTCGATATCGATGATCATGCAGCTTAAAGGGTGCTGGTAGCGCTGAGATTTTTTGAACTCATTGGACAGAAGGGTCTCGAAGCGCCTGCGGTTGAACAGCCCGGTAAGCGAGTCCATGATCGCCAGCGTCTCGACCCGTGTCAGCATGTCCTCGAGCTGGCGGTTCTTGAGGCGCAGCTCGTCCTGCAGCGATTTAGAGCGCAGGCGCGCATAAATGCGCGCATTCAATTCGCTTTCGTCAAAAGGCTTATGCAGATAGTCGTCCGCCCCGGCTTCGAGCCCGGCAACCTTATGGTGGGAATCTCCCTTGGCGGTCAGCATGATGATCGGGAGGGCCATGGTGTCGTGGTTCAGCTTCAGCCACCGGCAGACCTCGTTCCCGTCGATATCAGGCAGCACGAGGTCGAGAAGCACGATGTCGACCTTTTCGGACTTGGCGATCCGGATGGCCGACATGCCGCTGTCAGCGATCACGACCTCATAGCCGTTCCCGGTCAAAAAAGCACTGATGAGCGTTGCCTGGGTCTGATTGTCTTCAACGAGCAGAATTTTTGCTTTTGCCATGCAGATCCTCTGTTGCAACCGGGCTGTTGGGAACGGTATCTGTTCGTGGCATCCGCGGATCACGATCACGAGAGTGCAAGCCGGTGTTCCCTCGCGCTGCGATTGCAGCACCACTACCGGAGCTGGGAGTGATTATTTCATAAAGGAGCGGCAATGACAAGTTATTTGTAGAAAAAAACGGCCGGGAAGGTGTTTCCGCGCTGTCCACGTAGAACCTAGCAAAAGCATTTGGACGCGGAAAAATCGGATTAACGTCTGATAAAACGGCGAAGGATAACCCGTATGCCACGTTTATTGCTCTCTTCCATACGTCTATTGTCCCTTGCTTTTTGAGTATATTTCCTGTAATTTCGTGCCTGGTGATGCTTTTACGCACAGGGTCAATTCTTTCCAGGATGTTGGAAAAAGAATAGAGAAATGAACAGGGGAATGCCGTGACCGATCATCGAAGTTCCATTCTTCATTGGGCCATGCAGGGCAGTCTCGCGGCAGGGAATGTTGAGCAGGCAATGCGGGAAGCGGGCGAACTCCCGAACAGGTCGGACTGGCGCGGCTTCATCGACCGGCTGCTGCTCTGGGGCGGCGCGGTGCTGCTCGCCGTGGGCGTTATCTTCTTTTTTGCCTACAACTGGAACGAGCTCGGCAGGGTCGCCCGGCTCGGGCTGGCAGAAATGCTCATCGCTGTTGCCGTTGTCTGCTGCGGATGGATCGGCACGGAGCGTCCGGCGGGCAAAGCGCTGCTCTTCGCCGCCGCCATCCTTACGGGGGCGCTGCTCGCGCTCTTCGGCCAGACCTATCAGACCGGCGCGGACACGTTCGAGCTGTTCATCACCTGGGCAGTCCTCATCCTCCCTTGGGTCATCGTCGGTCGTTTGCCCGCCCTCTGGGTCCTGCTGATCGTGCTCATTAACACGGCGATCACGTTCTATTTCATGGTATTTCACGGTCTCCTTGGCCTGCTCTTCACCACGGAAAAAGAGCTCTGGCTGCTCTTCGTCTTCAACACGACAGCACTGGCCCTGTGGGAACTATTCAGCACCCGTCTCGAATGGCTGCGCGAACGCTGGGCCGCACGTCTTCTGGGATTAGCCAGCGGCAGCCTCATCACCACCCTGGCTCTGTTCGCGATCTTCGATAATCATAAAGAAGGGTACGCTTTCGCGTCAGTCATCGCCTATCCTCTGTGGCTTGGCGCGGTCTATGCCTTCTACCGGCGCTTCTTCCTCGACCTCTTTCTTCTTGCAGGTGGCGTACTGAGCATCGTCATTATCGTTGCGGCATTGCTCGGCAAGGCGATGGAACATGACCATGGCGGCGGATTTTTTCTATTCATCGGACTCGTGGTCGTCGGCCTTTCTTCGCTCGGCGGGATATGGCTGAAGAATATCGCCCAGGAGGATCCGCGATGAACAAGCTCTCCACAGAACAGCTCTGGGACCATCTTACGGAAAAACACCTCGTCATAGGGGAGATGGGGCTTGTGCCCGATGCCAGTTCGCCCTGGTTCGTACGCGTCATGCTTGGTTTTGCCGGCTGGATCGGCGCGCTTTTCATGCTCGGTTTCGTGGGTGCGGCCCTGACCTTTATCGTAAGAAGCAGTACGGCGTCCCTGATGGCCGGGGCGCTTATCTGCGTCGGCGCTGCCGTCATCTTCCGCGTTTCAAAGGGACAGGACTTTGCGGTCCAGTTCGGACTTGCCACGAGCTTCGCAGGACAGGCCCTGTTCATCTATGGGCTCATGGAAACATTCAACTGGGGGAACGGTTTTAGCTACGTTTGCATAACGGTCTTTATGGCCGTCCTTGCCGCGATCGTCGCCAATGAGATCCACCGCGCGGCCACGGCATTCGCATCCGCAGTCAGCCTCGGCCTAGCCCTGTGGTGGTACGGCGTCCCGTACCTCGCTCCCGCACTGATCACCGCGGCTATGGCCGTGATCTGGCTGCATGAATTCTCCTGGGCAAACCGGGGTTCGGTCCTCAGGCCCATCGGCTACAGTCTTGTCCTTGCCGCGCTCTATTCGAACGGAGTGCTGCTCATGCATGGCTACTCATTACTGCTGGGACGGGGAGCGGGGGGCAGCCCGGTACTGGCGAAGCTTTCCTATTGGACAGGCGTCCTCGTGATCGGCGCTGTCTTTCTTTATACGGCATATCGCCTTATAGCGCGCGAAGGTTTCAGCATCAGGGACCGGCCAGCGCAAACAGCGCTCCTTGCCGCAGCAACAGTTGCGGTCGTATCCTACAAGGCGCCCGGCCTTGCCACCGGCCTTGCCATCGTACTGCTCGGCTACGCCAACGCCAATCGGGTGCTTGCCGGCCTCGGCGTGTTCTCCCTTATTGCCTACCTCTCTATCTACTACTACCAACTGCAGACGACGCTTCTCGTAAAATCCGCGTCGCTCATTATAACGGGCATCGTGCTGCTGGTCGCGCGGTTCGCGCTCGGTAGGCTCTGGCCTGCCGGTCCGCAGGAAGGAGAGGATCATGCGTAAGACCATTGTGCTGATAGCAGGCTTGCTGATCCTGATTGGCGTGACTACGGCTATTTCCAGCAAAGAGCAGCTGCTGGTAAGCGGCAGAGTCGTGTTCCTGGAACTGACGCCGGTGGACCCGCGCTCCCTGATGCAGGGCGACTACATGGCACTGCGCTTCAAGGCCGCCAATGAAGCCTTCGGGTTTCGCACAGACCAGCGGGTTTTGCCGAATGACGGAAGGGTCGTGCTGTCGGTTGAAGAGAGCGGCGTGGCAAAGTTCAAGCGCCTCGATAATGCAACCCCGTTAGCGGCAAATGAAGTGGTCATGCAGTATCGCATCCGGGAAGACCGGGTAAAGTTCGCCACCAATGCCTTCTTTTTCCAGGAGGGCCATGCAATGGATTATGCCAAGGCCCGCTATGGCGAGTTTCGTATTGCAGCTTCCGGAGAATGTATCCTTACCGGGTTGCGCGATGAGAGCCTGGTGCAATTAGGAGCGCAGGCCGGACAACAGCAGGGATATGGGCCAAGGAATGAAGTCACGCCTTAGCGGAAAAGTCGAAACACCAGAATAAAAGACCTGACACTTGATGGATTCGTAACTAGTATAAAAAGCCGTCTTTGCGAGCGTAGTGAAGCAATCTCGTAGTTCGTGTCTGCCTGAAAGGAGGAGCCATGAAAGCGATCGTCGCGGATGCCGGGCTGGACTCGGACTCGGGGACGTTGATGCTTTTAGTGCATAACGATTGAGGCGTATTCATAACCAGGGGGACATTGTTGTTGAAATTGCGCCGGGGAATAATCCACATGAAAAACAATATACCTCTTCTTCTCATTATTTTTTCTCTCTTCTGCACGCCGTCCCTCTGGGCTGCCGAACCAGCTGTCCGCAAACCGGTGGCGGAGATTCTCGGCAAGGCCGTGTACGAAGAAGACCTTGTCCCATCTAAGGCTGACGCGGAACAGAAAGCGAAGCTTTCTCCCGCCGACTACCGGGACTGGCACGAACGCACACGGCAAGGGGCCTTGCGGGGCCGGGTCTGGTCAGCGGTCTTTAGCGATTACGCAGAGAAGAGGAAGATCGAACCCACATCCGATGAGATTGATTCTCAGATCAGCCAGCAGAAGAAATTCATGGCCGAGGACAGGATTCGGCGCGAGAAGCAGCGGGAAGAGCTGGCCGTTGAGCTTAAATCACCCGGTCTTCCCGAGGTGCGGCGCAAGCAGGCGCAGCAGCATCTCGATACCCTGAACAGTCTTCGTGAACACGATAACAGGATGGAGCAAGAACGGAATGACCCTGGCAAGGCGAAAATGTGGCAGGATTCGGAGCAGCGCGTCAGCCGGCAGTGGGTAAAACAGTGGAAAGTGAACCAGGCGTTGTACCGCGAGTTCGGTGGCCGGCTCATTTTCCAGCAGGCGGGGTGGGAGCCGATCGACGCGTACCGTGCGCTTTTGGACCAGTACCAAGCGAACAAGGGCTTTGTTGTTCACGATCGTTCTCTGCAAGACGCGGTCTACGGCTACTTTCAGCACAAGTTCGTGTATGCGGACGAAAAGAAAGCCAAGTTCTATTTCGAAAAACCCTACTGGGAACGGACGCAGGAGGAAATGAAGGCAGCGGGGTTCTGACGGGGCAGCTCTTGCTATTTGACATTTAGCGGCTTATAGCGACTAACTGCCGACTCAAGGACGAATCCCTCGAAGCCCCCGACAACCTCCCTGATCCTGATGTTATCGCTCAGGAGATCGCGGAAGACCTTGGCGGCGTTGGAACAGTTTCGGGAGATCGTTGCCGACCTCGGTAATGGTAAATCATCACGAGAAGAACCATGATACGATCCTGTATGCGGAGTAGAGAGACACGCCGAACAGGATAAAGAGAAAAAAATCGACTATGTATCGAAAATGCTGAAAACCGGCAAGGAATGAATAAAATGTTTCTGTCAATCTCGAATAAAAATATTTTCCTATCCCAGGTCCAGGAGCTTTTTCAGGCGCTGGACCATGCAGGGTTCTTTGAAGAGTCCATGCTGATCGGGAGCAGGGTCATGCCCCTGTATCAGGAGGCGTTCGGCATGTCCTATACGCTGCGCACGCTGGACATCGATTTTGCAGTCAAGTTCGCGGCATTGGACAGGGGCAATAGGAGTAAACCCATAAACTGATAAGCAACCTTGGAGCTATCGTTTCTCGGCCAGCCACTCCCTCTACTGCGTGAAGGTCCTCGTAATAACGGCTCAGATCCAGTTGCCCCACAAACTCCCAGATCGCCCGCTCCTCGTGAGCTTCAGGTATCAACTGCTGACGATCAATCTGCTGGAGCCGGGGCCTCGGCCTTTCCTTCGCCGTACTCATCATGCCCGCTTCCTTGTTTTCACGTTCAGGTCCTTGATGGTAAGCGTCGTTTTGTCCTCACTCACCCATTCGACGCTTTCACCCTTTTCCAGCTCCAACGCCTGTGCCAAGGGTGCGGGGCAAATCAAATAATACTGCCGGTTCTTGTCGCCTCTTTGAATGACTTGCAGCTTCGAGATATAACCCCTGCTCAGACCTCCATCATTTTGACTGGAGGCAGGATATCATAGCTATATAGCTATGTCGAGAACTTTTAATTTATTCACACCTTCTCAGGTGATAATGCTGAAGGCTGAAGTATATTCAACTTCCACCTTCAGCCTTCTACCTATTCACTTTTTTTAACGTGACGCAGTACTAGGCGGGCATCTGCTCGTGCGTGGCCACGATCCGTGATGCCTGGGGTCCTTTACTGCCCTGCTCCTCCAGGAACGTCACGGCGTGCCCTATGTCCAGGTCTTCGAATTCGCTCCCCATCACACTGTTTCGATGAAAGTACAGTTCGCGACCGTCTGCGGTCTCGATGAACCCGTAGCCGCGCTCCGGAAAGAGCTTGCTTACCCGACCGAGCGGGACTTCGACATGGGTTTTTACCTCGCCTCGCTGCTTTCTGACATAGCTTTCCAGTTTCCGCTCCAGCGCGTCGAAAGCGTCTCTGATCACAACATACGGGTCTTCATGTTCATCCCGGTTGACCACGATCTCCGAACCCGGTACGGTGAGGTCGATCCTGACATTGAACAGCTTGCCCTGATGGTGGCGTCGTTGTGACTGCTCGATGGTCACTCGGCAGGCGGTGATCCGGCTGTAGAACTGGTCCAGCTTTGCTACCCTCTCTTTTATCCTGGTTGCTATTGCTTCAGAAGGCGGAAAATCCTTTATGGTGATTTTCGGTTCGAGGATCATATGGTCACCCTAATCCTTTCCTGTTCGTCCTGTTCTGTCGGTTATCTTGATTTAAGCGTATCAAAGTTTACGCAAAGTGTCAAATGAGTGAAACATCCTGTGGTGACGCTTTTCTCCTGCACGTTTTTTAAATCCGGAATAAACAATAAAACAGCCCTCTATCCTGTAGCAACAGAGGACCCGTATGATTCTTACGTGCGCCTGGAGATGCTATTTCAGGTGGCAGCTCTGGCAGAGGTCTTTTGCCGGGACGCGAAGCATGCGTCCGTAGCGGTTGGAGTGCGGATCGTGGCAGGTAATGCAGGTGAGCTTGTTGTCAGCGAGCGGAAGCGTTCCTACCTTCATGGAGGGAACGATGCCGACTTTGTGTTCTGTTGGAGCCATTCTGTCCGGGTGGCATTCGATGCAGAGCTCGGCAAGAGGTTTTTTTAGGAGCAGCGTTCCCCGATCCTTCTGGTGGGAACCATGGCAGGCCGTACAGTCCTGCTTGCTCGCCGGCAGCCTGAACGCCTCAGTCTTCGGCAGAGCAGGTGTGGCAGCGGTCCGTGCGCATCCCGGTATGCACAGGAGGAGCATGAAGAGCAAGCCGATGCAGCATGAGGAATCTTGACGCACCATGGAGGAACACCCCGCGCAACGAATACTATCATATTACCCTACCATGGCCCCTTCCCGGTGTCAAGAAGTGCCTTATCCCGCGAAAAAGTCTTGTTTTTATGCTCACGGTTGGTTATAATGACCATTCTGAATTTTTTTGGAGGATTGTATTATGCCGGTTTATGAATATGAGTGTAGCGCTTGCAATGGTCGCTTTGAGCTGATGCAGAAGTTTAGCGACCCGGCCCCGACCGCCTGCCAACTGTGCAAGGCGGAAGGTGTGCGCAAGATGCTGTCTCCCACGTCGTTCGTGCTCAAAGGAAGCGGCTGGTATGCCACCGACTACCCTTCGGCTGGCCGGAAACAGGCGGATTCGCCGGAGTCTCAGGCCGGTTCATCAGAATCGAAAGCGGAGCCGAAACCGCCGTCTCCCTGCGGGGCGGCCTGCCCTGCAGGCGGCTGCCCGTCGAAGAGCTGAGCCGCGATGGAACCGATCCACGTCCACATCCCCTATCCCCGGATGAAGGACCTTTGCGAGCTGGTGAGGCTCCGGCGCTACGATCTCGAGATCTATATGTCGGCGGCAGTGCTCGACCAGGTCGAGAAGGCGGACCTGGAGAACCTCTGTCGCAGTCTCGACTGGAAGCCTTCGATCAGCCTCCATGCGCCGTTCATGGACCTCAATCCCGGCGCTGTGGATCCCATGGTCCGGTCGGTGACCCAGTTGCGGTTCAGCCGGATCATGAGCGCCGCAGCCGTGCTAAAGCCGCGCGTGGTGGTATTTCATGCCGGCTACGACCGGTGGCGCTATAATGGCCGGAAGGACATCTGGCTCGAGAACAGCATTGATACCTGGAACAAGGTTATGGAGATTGCCTCAAAGATCGGCGTACGCGTGGCCGTGGAGAACGTGTTTGACGAGGACCCCGAGGCCCTGTGCCGGCTTATCGAGCGGATCGCCCACCCTGATTTCGGGTTCTGCTTCGACACGGGCCACTTCAACCTGTTCACCAGGGTCACCATGGAGCAATGGTTCGAGAGCCTGGGCAAGTATATTTTCGAGGTGCATCTGCATGACAACGATGGCTCGGCGGATTCGCACTGGGCCCTCGGAAAAGGCACTATTGATTTTAAAAAGTTCTTCGGACTGTTGCGCGGTCATGGCGCCCGGCCGGTGTACACTGTCGAAGCGCACGAGCAGGGTGATATCGATGTCAGCCTTGAAGCGGTAAGGGGCCTGCTGCCGGCTTCTTAGCGGGCTCACCCGGAAAACCGCCGGGGGCCTCTGGCACAGCAGGAATGGCCTCCTTGACACGCTCCCTCAGGTAGCCTACACTACACGCATGAAAAAATACTACCTATTCATTGTTCCTGTGCTGGCAACGCTTGCTGCATCCTGTGCGTCCGCACCGGCCCGCATGCCAGGTACCCTGGCTGGTGGCAGCATGAGCTCCGAGTCGCGTGCGCAGGCTGAGGCCTACCAGCACTTTATGGCGGCGAGCCTGCTTGAACAGGACGGGGCGCTGGATGAGGCCTTTAAGGAATACGAGGCTGCGTACCGCCTTGACCAGAGCTCTTCCACGGTCCTGTTGGCGCTGGCATCGCTCTCGCAGAGGAAGGGGCAGCTCGACCAGGCCGTCCTCTATGCCGGGAAGGCCGCAACCAGTGCGCCCGACGATCCTCAGGCACTTCTTCTGCTGGCGAGCATCTACTCGAATAAAAAACAGTATGCCGACGCGGTGGAGGCTTATCGCAAGGTGATCGCCCTTGATCCGAAGCAGGATGACGCCTACATCTATCTGGGCCTGCTCTATATTTCCCTGAAACAGTACGATGAGGCGATCGAGACGTTCAAGGCCCAGAGCAAGCAGAACCCCGCCTCGCTCATGTCCCCCTACTACCTCGGCAGGATCTACGCTGAACGGCAGCGGTATCCCGAGGCGCTTGAAGCCTTCAGGAAGGCCGCGGCGCTCAAGGAGGATTTTGAGCCGGCCTATACCGGCATGGGGTTCGTCTATGAAGTGCAGGGCCGCGTAAGCGATGCCATCGGGGCATACAAACAGGCCCTTGCGGCGAACCCTCACAGTGCCGACATTCGCCGCCATCTTGCGCAGCTTTACATCCAGCAGAACGAGCTCGATAATGCCCTGGCCCAGCTCAGGCAGGTGACCACGGCCGAGCCCAGGGACTTTGATTCTCTGGTCAAGATGGGGCTCATTTACGCGGAGAAGAAACAATATCCCGACGCAATCGCGGCCTTCGGGACCGTAGCGAAGGCGGTGCCGGATGACCTCAAGGTAAGGCGCTATCTTGCATCAACGCTCCTGGCGGGGGAGCGGCTCGACGAAGCGTTCAAAGAATATAAGACGCTTCTCTCCGCAAGCCCCGATGATATCGATGCCATACTGCAGATCGCTTACCTTTATGAGCGCCTGAACCGCACGGTCGACGCGATCCCGTTTCTGAAAAAGGCGCTGGAGGACATGCCGGGGAAGGGAGCGCTGTATCTCTATCTGGCCAGTGCCCATATCGAGATGAAGCACTACCAGCAGGCGGTGGACGTTCTCAAAAAGGGAATCGAGCTTACGCCCGATCGTGATGACTTGCAGTTCACCCTGGCGATTGCCTATGAGAAGCTCGGCATGCGCGAAGCCATGATCAATGCGCTTAAAAAGACGATCGAGCTGAAGCCCGATCATGCCGATGCGCTGAACTATCTCGGGTACAGCTATGCCGAACAGGGGGAGCGCCTGGATGAGGCCATCCAGCTCATCAAGCGGGCGCTGCTCATCAAACGCGACAATGGATACATCCTTGACAGTCTTGCCTGGGCGTACTATCAGAAGGGCCTGCCGCACGAAGCGCTTGGGTACATGAAAATGGCGATCGAGAAGACCGGCGACGATCCGGTGATGCGTGAACATTTGGGATATATCTATCTCAAGCTCTCAAACAAGAACAAGGCCCGTGAGGAATGGCTGAGGTCGCTCAAGCTCGATCCCGAGAACCGGAAGCTCCGCGAGAAATTCAAGAACACCGGCTTCGGCGATCCCGACGAGCTGCTCAAGGGCCAGAAGCCGGGCGAGAAGAAAACAAAGTGAAGCTCTTTCGTTCTCTGGTATTTGCTGTCCTCTCCCTGCTGTTTGCCTGCCTGCCCAAGCAACCTGAGCTCCCCCTGAGCGAGGTACCTGCGGGGCCGCTGCTCCAGGCACTGGAACAACGGCGGCAGTCCTTTACCGGGCTCAAGGCCGTGGCCGGCGTTACCGCGGTCAGGAAAGGCCGCAAACGGGCCTTTGACAATGTGGGCATTGTGCTCGCGTCGCAGGACCGGCTCCGCATAGAGGCCTACGGGCCGCTGGGCCAGTCGCTTTTGACCATGGTCTGGGACGGCAGGGAAGTGCTGCTTCGGCTGCCGGGGCAGGACCGGGTGGTGCGGCCGGGAGCCGCCGGACTGGAGCGGCTGTTCGGTGCGGGGCTGGACGTGCAGGAACTCTGCTCCGCCCTCTCGGGAAATATTCCGCCTGTGCCGGTTTCGGCCACGGTTTCGGCAGCCTGCAGCAAG
Organism: Nitrospirota bacterium; assembly: GCA_031427195.1. GTDB lineage: Bacteria > Nitrospirota > UBA9217 > UBA9217 > UBA9217 > GWC2-56-14. Next base: position 3,126 of record JANPMZ010000110.1, on the reverse strand, counting down.
GGCGACCTCTGTGAGCTGACGATCCGCCAGGGAGATCTCGTCCGCCGCGTGCAGGTCGTAAGTCAGCTCTCCGGTTCAGAGTTGGCGCTTATGCCCGTTCTCTCCGAACTGTACCGGAACGGGAAGCTCGTGTATCGAGCGCGGTTCGAACAGGCCGCGGAGCGCGCGCACTACCTCATGCCGGGGGCGGTCATCATCGAGAACCCGGAAAAGAATTTTTCCCTGACCATCGGCTATGCCGAGGTGGACGTGAACGTACCTGTTGATGAAGCGCTTTTTTCACTTCCCGATGAAGAGGCAGGAGCGCCCTGATGCAGTCGATCACGCTGAAAGCGCCCGCAAAAATCAATCTGTGCCTGTCCGTGCTCTGCCGCAGGCCGGACGGTTACCATGATGTCGAAATGCTCATGCAGATGGTGGGCCTTTACGATGAGGTGACCGTGGCCGCCCACGACAGCGCCGGCGTGCGGTTCAGCTGCGCCAGCGATGCTATCCCGTTGGGAGAGGACAATATTGCCTGGAAGGCCGGTCACGCCCTGCTCACGCGGGCAGGCCGGGGCGCCGGGCTTTCCATATCGATCCGGAAGGCCATTCCCGTGGCAGCCGGGCTTGGCGGCGGAAGCAGCGATGCGGCTGCCGTGCTTACTGCGGCCAATGAAGTGCTCGGCCTTGGGTTCAACCGGGAGCAGCTGGCCGAAATCGGCGCCAAGCTCGGAATGGACGTTCCTTTTTTCTTTTATGGGCCCACGGCCCTGGCGCAGGGGCGCGGTGAACGGCTCACGGAACTGGCGCCGCTGCCCAAGTTGCAGATATTGCTCGTAAATCCCGGCTTCGAGACCTCCACGGCCTGGGTCTATAAAAATCTAAATTTGAGGTTGACAAAAAAAGTCGACTGTAATAAAATCCTACGGCTTACGGTCGGGGATATCGCAGCAGGGCTGCATAACGATCTGGAGACCGTAACAGCGGCTGCGCATCCTGAAATTCATACGATCCGGCAATCGCTCCTGGAACAGGAAGCTGCAGGAGTGCTGATGAGCGGGAGCGGGCCGACGGTATTTGGCATATTCGAGACCAAGACGGGCTGCATGAATGCAGCAAAGAATCTATCGCACCGGGGATGGAAGCTCTTTCCCACCGAGACCCTGGTGGCGTCCCCCTTAAGCGGGCATATTCGGCAGTGAAGCTGCTTAATAACTGATTGATCGGGACAAAGTAAGTACTGCCGATTCTGAATCTCATGCGAGAGGATAGGAGAGCCTATCCTTTTCATTTTAACCGGCCGAAAGCCCGGTGCGAGGACTTTACCGACAGTCGGGGATCGTCTAATGGTAGGACAGAGGCCTTTGAAGCCTTTAATCGGGGTTCGATACCCTGTCCCCGAACCAGCATGCGGAAAAGAGAGTGGGAAGAACAATGGTGAGTGCGCGGGAAATAAAGATCTTTACCGGCAACGCGAATCCGGCTTTGGCACAGGAGCTTTGCCGGAAGATTGGTGTTCCGCTGGGGAACGCGCTGGTGGGGTGCTTCAGCGACGGCGAGATCAACGTGCAGATTGTGGACAATGTCCGCGGCATGGACGTGTTCGTGGTGCAGCCGACGTCAAGCCCGGGGAACCGGCACTTGATGGAACTGCTCATCATGATCGATGCGCTCAAACGGGCCTCGGCCACGCGCATCACGGCCGTCCTTCCCTACTATGGATACAGCCGGCAGGATCGGAAGGTGCAGCCGCGGGTGCCGATCACCTCAAAGCTCGTTGCTGATCTTATTACCACCGCCGGCGCGAACCGGGTGCTGACCATGGACCTCCATGCCGGACAGATCCAGGGGTTCTTCAATATTCCGGTGGACAATCTTTTTGCGGCCCCCGTGCTGCTGGACTACATCCGGTCGAAGACCTTTCAGAACCTTGCGGTCGTTTCGCCCGATGCCGGCGGCGTGGAGCGGGCCCGGGCCTTTGCCAAGCGGCTCGGCGCTTCCCTGGCGATCATCGATAAACGGCGCGACAAGCCGAACGAGGCGCAGGTCATGAACATCATCGGCGACGTGAAAGGGCATGACTGCCTGCTGCTCGACGACATGGTCGACACGGCCGGGACCCTGGCCGAGGGCGCGGGCGCGCTCAAAGCGAACGGCGCCGGTAACATTTATGCCGCCTGCACCCATGCCGTGCTCTCCGGACCGGCGGTCCAGCGGCTCAACGATTCGCCGCTGAGCGAGCTCATTACGACGAACACCATTGCACTCGACAGCAAACAGAAAGAGTGCAAAAAACTGAAAGTGCTTTCGGTGGCGCCGCTGCTCGCCGAGGCCATCACGCGGATCCATGAAGAAACATCACTCAGTTCGCTGTTTGTATAGCTGAACCGGGATATGCATACTGAACCATCAATTGTATCGGAGGAGAAATGGAAAAAATCACATTGACAGCACAGGTACGAGAAAAAGCAGGGAAGGGCGTTGCACGGGAACTGCGGAGAAACGCGCGCATTCCGGCGGTGCTCTACAGCCACGGTAAATCCATGCCGATCTCTATGGGTACTAAGGAAGTCGCGACGATCCTGAACACCGAGGGCGGCAAACACGCGCTGCTCACGCTCACGCTCCAGGGGACCAAAGAGGCCGCCGTACGCATGGCCCTGATCAAGGACTATGAGCTCGATCCGATCACCAACAAGCTCATGCACATCGACCTCATGGAGGTCGCCATGGACGAAAAGGTGAAGGTGAAGGTCACCATCCATCTCACGGGCAACTGCATCGGCGTGAAAGAAGGCGGCATCCTGCAGTACGGCCTGCATCAGGTCGAGATCGAGTGCTTCCCGCAGCAGATCCCGAGCCACTTCGATGTCAACATCGCGGCGGTCAAGCTGAACGAATCGCTCCACGTGCGGGACATCCAGACGCCCGAAGGCGTCAAGATCCTGAACGATGCCGATGCCACGATCATGACGATCCAGCCGCCGGTCTCCGATGCCAAGCTTGAGTCCATGCTGGCCACCGGGGCCCCTGCTGCTGGTGAAGGTGAACCTGAAGTGGTCAAGAAGGCGAAGAAAGAGGGCGAGGCCGCTGCCGGCGACGCCAAGGCCGCACCCGCCAAGGGTGGCGCGCCAGCCGCCAAGG
>JANPMZ010000109.1:0-15986 GCA_031427195.1 Nitrospirota bacterium | reverse complement strand
GTTAGGCCATTACGATTTTTTAAGAATAATGAGGGGAGTCTTTATGGATGTTCGGCAGATTTCAAATCAAAAAAAATATGATCTCGCAGCGTCAAGTTATGATTTCATTGCCTACCTAATGAGTCTGGGGCAAACCAGCCGCCTTTACGGTGAGGTGGCCGATTGCCTAAATGTACCCCCAGGCGCCACCATCGTCGAATTGGGCTGTGGCCCAGCCTCCGTGATACCCAGTCTCTTAGAAAAAATCCCAGGAAAAGCTAAAATTATCGGTATCGATTTCTCTGAACAAATGATTGCTATTGCAAACCGTAAAAAAGAGCAAAACCAGTGGACCGATGTTCAGTTCAAGCACATGGATATGTATGATTTTAATCCAGAGAAGGAAGTTGATGCTGTAGTTTTTTGTTTAGCACTAACTGCAATCCCTGATTCGATCAAAGCCCTAAATAAGTCAATTTCTATTTTAAAACCAGGAGGACAATTGCTTATTCTTGATTCCATTCCGCTCAATTCACGCTGGTATCACCCTTTTGCAAATATCTATATGTACGCAAAGTCAATGATAGTAGGCGCAAAGCCAAATAAGTCCATATTGAATTACATCACTAGTAATCTGGTGAATGTTGTCATAAAAGAACGAGTATTTGGCGTATACACTCTCATATCTGCATTCAAGGCAAAATAAAGGTCTTACCAAGGTTCGTCGGGTATAGCAGAACGCAACCCGTCAAAAGACATATGGGCCGTATGGGGTCTGTCTTGACTTAGTGCTTTTCAACCCCTTTAACACCACCCGGACTTTCGCACGTTGCGTATGTACATAACCGCAGCTTGAATCGGCGGTGATCGGAGTGAGCACGATGAGTAGCCCACGCACTATCATTTTTACGCAAGACAGTCCGTTCTTCGAAATGGTCATGTCATTCCTGGCGGCAACAGCGGGAATAGGGCACGTTTTCGAAAAGGAGAATTCGCTTGCTCCTGGCCCCGACACAATTGCCTGGTATCGCGGCAAGGTGAGACCCGACCTGGCCATAGACAGGGGGCAGATTCATGCTTTGTGCGAGTCCGATGCTCTTACGGCGGATTCAGTGGTGAAGTCGCTTTGCTGCATGCTTCTTAACACTGCCTACGCAGTGGCCGACGCTCATAACGACCAATCGCCGGAGTTTGAAATCTTTCGGCACCTTCGCAATGCAGCGTCTCACGGCAATAGCTTCTACTTCAAGAAAGACGAACCCAGGCGCCCGGCGTCATGGGGCTCGCTGGTAATCGACGATAAGCTCAAAGGAAGATTCAATCCACTCTTTGGCGTCGAGTGTATCGGAGCCACTCTTTCTCCCGCAGATGCTTTGGCATTGTTGCAGGACATTGAGCGCCGACTTCCAGCGAGTCGGCATGAACAACCTGCTTAGCATGGCAGTCGCGCCTTACTTCTCCCTGACCTGTCAATTGATGGCTGAGAAACCAATGCATCGTCTTTGAATACGAAGCACCGCAACTCCTCAATTTCAAATCAGCTGCGCTATCAAAACCCTTGACAAGCCGCACCCGGAATAGGTATATATAGTCTCCTGATATTCGTGCGTAACCGTATGGGCAGAAGACAGGCATCAACTGCAACTGCAGATCAACACAGAACGAGGTGACCCATGGCCGTAGAAAAAATGGAATTCAAGACCGAAGTAAAAGAGCTGCTGGACCTGATGATCCACTCGCTCTATTCCCATAAGGAGATCTTCCTGCGGGAGCTCATCTCCAATGCTTCCGACGCGATTGACAAGGCGCGGTACGAAGCGCTGACGAACAAGGAGATCTTCGAGAACACGGGCGAATGGAAGATCAAGGTCATCGTGGACAAGGCGGCCGGCACGCTTACGGTAAGCGACAACGGCATGGGCATGACCCACGACGAGGTGATCGCCGAACTCGGCACGATCGCGCACTCCGGCACCAAGGATTTTCTGAAGGCGCTCAAGGGCAAGGAGCTGAAGGACCGGCCCGAGCTGATCGGGCAGTTCGGCGTTGGCTTCTATTCCTCCTTTATGGTGGCAGACAAGGTGACGGTGCTCACGCGCAAAGCGACTGAGAAGACGAAGAAGGCGGTGAAGTGGGAATCCACAGCTGACGGTTCGTTCATCATCGACGAGGCTGAAAAGGAGTGGGCCGGGACCGAAGTGGTCCTGCACCTCAAGTCAGAAGACAAGAACTATTTGAACGACTGGGAGATCAGAACGATCATCCGGAAATACTCCGACTACATCGAACATCCCGTGGTCATGGACATAGAACGGGAAAAAGAAGATCCGGCTGACAAGGACAAGAAGATCAAGGTCTCTGAAGAAGAGACCATGAACGCGGGCAAGGCCATCTGGCTGAAGGACCCGGCAGAGGTCAAGGCCGAAGAATACAACGAGTTCTACAAGCACATATCGCACGATTTCGGCGACCCGGCCAAGGTCATCCATTTCCGGGCCGAAGGCACATCGGAGTTTACGGCTTTGCTCTATGTTCCGTCAAAGGCGCCCTACGGCATCCTGTACAAGGACTACAAGATCGGGCCGACCCTGTATGTTAAGCGGGTCCAGATCATGGACCACTGCGAGCAGCTCATCCCGGAGTATCTGCGCTTTGTAAAGGGCGTGGTGGATTCGTCGGACCTTCCGCTGAATGTTTCGCGCGAGATCCTGCAGTCCAACAAGCACGTAGAGGTCATCAAAAAGAATGTTGTTAAGAAGGTCCTCGACACCCTGGCGGACCTGAAGAAGAACGACGCCAAAGCCTATCTCAATTTCCACACAGAGTTCGGCAGAGTCCTGAAGGAAGGCATCCATTTCGATCATTCGCGCAAGGAGCAGATTGCTGACCTGCTGCTCTTCCCGTCCGTCAAGACCGAAGCGGGAAAAGTTACTACCTTCGACGATTATGTGAAGAACATGCCGCTGGCGCAGGCCGAGATCTATTACATCACGGGCAAGGCCGACGAGAACGTGCTGCAGTCGCCCTATCTGGAAGCGTTCCGCGGGAAGGGCTATGATGTTCTGATCATGACCGATGATATCGACGACATCATCATGAACGAGCTTCAGGAATACAAGGGCAAGAAGATCAAGTCCGTTATAAAGGGCGACATCAACCTCGACAAGACCGAACAGGCGGAGAAGGAAAAGTCGAAGGAGAAGTTCGAGAAGTTGCTAAACAAGATGAAGGAACAGTTGAAGGACGAGGTAAAGGACGTGCGGCTTTCGGGTCGGCTCACGGACTCAGCCTGCTGCCTGGTTGCCGACGAGGGCGGGCTCGATCCGCAGATGGAAAAAATGCTGCGGGCCATGGGGCAGGACGTTCCATCCAGCAAGCGGGTCCTGGAGATCAACCCTGCTCACGGCGTCTTCGAGGTCATGAATCGGTTCCTCGAAAAAGGCGGGCAGGATGATCTGCTCAAAGAATATACGGACCTGCTGTACAACCAGGCGCTGCTGCTCGAAGGGTCAAAGCTCAGGGACCCGGCAGGCTTTGCAAAATCAATAGCAAAGCTGATGCTCGAAAATGTGACGCGATGATTCCTGATATCTGCATCAGTCTGCCCTCATGGATTGAACAATTCACCGAGAAAGCCCCCAGCGTGTTCCGTGATGCGGAAGAGCAGATGCGCTTTGTCATCGCGCTGGCCCATAAGAACGTGCAGCAGGGGACCGGTGGCCCCTTTGCCGCAGCGGTCTTTGACGATGCGGGCTGTCTTGTTGCGCCGGGGATCAACATGGTGACGGTTTCGAACTGCTCGGTCCTTCATGCGGAGATCGTTGCGCTGATGCTTGCCCAAAAGGCACTTGCACGATACGATCTGAGCGACGGCGGCAGGCTGCGCTATGACCTTGTGGCAACTACGGAGCCCTGCGCCATGTGCTTTGGGGCCTTACCCTGGTCCGGTGTGCAGCAGTTGGTCTGCGGTGCGCGGGACGAGGATGCGCGGGCCATCGGTTTTGATGAAGGGCCCAAGCTGAAGGACTGGGTGTCCGCATTGAACACACGTGGGATCACGGTGCGGCGTGACGTGCTTCGGGAGGAAGCTACAGCAGTGCTTCGGGAATATGTGGCCGCAGGCGGGGTGATCTATAATGCCGGGCGTCCGGCAGGGGTACAGTAAAATTTTGGACACGGATACCAGAAGTAGGCGCTTCTAAGCGAAATCGGATAAGGGCGGATATTTCTTTTATAAAAGGTTCACCCAATAGGTGAATGCCCTGCTTTAGAATTTATCCGTTTTTATCAGACATTAACCCGCCCCTTCCGTGTCAAATGCTCTTTTTAGGTTCATGGTTTGTCCTCGCCTTTCAGTCAGCCTCTTCAGTGTCAGAAGATTCTTTTCGAGAAGGCATTTCACCCCTCTTCTTCCTCACGACCACAACGGTCTCGGCGGCAAGGTCTCCAAGCCGCTGCCACTTGAGCGTCCCTGCCAGGGAAACAGTTGCCACCAGATAATAAAAAAACCCATCAACGATGCGCAGCAGGTTCCGGAGGAACCCGGCGCCGAGTCCGCAGGGGGTGAAGTCCGCTTTTAGAACCGTAATATTGCAGAGCCTTTTACCCAGGGTCGTGCCGAGCAGGCCTTCCAGCAGGGAGTGGTACAGAAAGCCGCCGATAAAATAGAACATCACGGTACTGAGGACCATGATGATGAACCGGAGGGGATGGTGAGAGAGCTCTTCTTTTGATATGAGCAGCGCGATCACCACTGCAGGTGGAAGCAGGAGGAACAGCGTGTCAAGCAAGTAGGCTGCGAACCTGCGGAACAGGCTGGCAAACTCATACTCGGTCCCGTTCTCCGTCCAGGTGCGCTTCTTAAACCGGCGGATCAAAGCAGAGAAGCCGAAGATGGCAAGGATGACCGTCAGATTCGCGCAGACCGCGATAAGCGCCACGGTTCCCATGATACGGGACGGGTTGAACGCGCCGTCGAGAAGGACCGGGTTGGCCAGAGTTCTATTTTCAACCGTGTACAGGGTCGGGGAAAAAGGCTGCTGCAGAAAAAGCATGGGCTTTCCCTGATGCAAGAATACGTTCCAGTTGCCCAGGCCGTTCATGACCGGCAGCTGTGTCGGGCCGGACCAGGCGTTGTTCTCAAAAACATAATAGCTGAGCGTTCGGTCTGCGCCGCTCTGTTCCTGGTTAAAGAAATGGATCCGCTGTTCGTCTGCGATCACCTGAAACGATCCGGAAAAAGGAGCGAAAGCCGCCGACACCCAGGTCGAGCCGTTCCAGATAGTCCAGGCGATGCTGTTTTCGAAGGACCAGAAAAGACAAAGCCGTCCCTGATACCAGGCGAGTTCCATAATCTGGTAGGTCGGCTCTTGACGGCCCCGGAGCAGGTCGTCCGGGAAGGGGATGGTCGTTACAACGTTGTTCCGGATCTGCGTGATACGGAGCCTGTCTTTGATGCTGCTTATGACGAACAATCCGTCTGGTGTGGTGATCCCCTTGGGGCAGTTCCCGATACCATCGGTCTGCACCTCGGTCCAGGCGGTCCCGTCAAAGGACCGGTACATTCCGCTGCTGAATAGAACGAGCCGTTCGCCTGCGCCGCTGGCCGTCGCATAGGACGGGATTTCCTGAGGGCCTGCAGGTTTTGTTCCTTCCAGAACAGAGAGGACGTGTTTGGTTTCCGGCGGTTGTTTGTCTTTGAGAGAGACGCTGCTCATGTCGATCTTCTGTGAAAGAAGGTATATGCGGCTGTCATCAGAAAGGGCAGCCGTTGTCATGGATTGCATGGGCAGCATATTGAAGCACAGGGCAGGCCTGTAGATCAAGATGATGAAGAACAGAACAGAGAAAGCGCCGAAGGCCCCCAAACCGAGGACACCCACAGCGATAGCAAGTTTTCTGTTGGTTTGTTTTTCTTTTTCTAAATTCAGCAGGGACGGGTCTTCGTTCATGGCTCTATCCTTTTGGATCCTGTAATAACAGGCCGTGGCTGCACCTTCTCTTATATGACAGTACCGCACCCGCGAAAAAATTGCAAGAAAATCAAAAGGTGTTTTTATGATAATATGCGCCTGGTCCGGGTCCGCGAAGATGATGTTCGTCATACTGATATGCATCATAACGCCTGTGCTAGAAAAGGCGGATACTGTATCACACCAGCCGCTCATCCGCACAGGCTGCGCAGATATCTGGTACACTAATACCATCCGTATAACAAGGGGGAAACTATGGAACTAAGCCCAAAAACCAGGATCGACGACCTTTTGAAGGACTACCCGTTCCTGCTGGACTATCTTGTCAGCAGGTCAACCTCGTTCAGTTTGCTCAAGAACCCGGTCATGCGAAAGACCGTGGGCAAAATGGCGACTCTGGCGCAGGCGTCCGCACTCGGCGCTATTCCGATCGAAATGTTGCTTGCCGATCTTGTGGCGGAGATCAAAGCAAAGACCGGGTCAGTGGTCGTGGTCAACCTGGAGAGCGGCGGCACAGTCGAGGCGCTGGCAGATGACAAAGCGCGCCAGGCAGTGCTGAAGGGCATCATCCGGGATCTGCACACGGGCGCTGATATGGCAGTGCTCAAGAAGCGCTTCCATGAGCTCATCAAGGACATCGACGCTTCCGAGATCGCCCATCTGGAACAGCAGCTCATGAACGAAGGCATGCCCGAAAGCGAAGTGCGGCGGCTCTGCGACCTGCACGTGGAGGTGTTCAAGGAATCGCTCTCCCGGCAGGATGTGCCCTCGCTGCCTCCGGGCCATCCGATCAACACGTTCATGCTTGAGAACCGGGCAGCCGAGGAGCTCGTGCATGAGCTGGGCCACGTGGTGGCGAAGCTCAATGATACGTCTGACAAGGAATTTTTTAAACAATACCAGCCGCAACTCGCTTCGCTTGTTGAAAAGCTTTTGCAGATCGATCTGCATTATTTACGAAAAGAGAACCAGCTTTTCCCGATTTTGGAGAAGCACAACATTACGGCGCCGTCGCAGGTCATGTGGGCGCTGCATGACGATATCCGCACAGCGCTCAAGTCCTGCCGCGCAGGGGTCCGCGATGCGCAGGCCCCCGAGGTGTTCAACAGCATCAAATACGCCATGAAGAGCATTACGGACATGATCTATAAAGAAGAGCATATTCTCTTTCCCATGGCCAAGGACCTGCTGACCGATGAAGAGTGGCTCGCGGTCAGGAGCGGCGAAGCCGAGGTGGGCTACGCCTGGATCATGCCCGGCACGGGCTGGATGCCTGGCGCAGCGCCTTCAACAACAGACACCTCGCCTCATCAGGACCTGTTGCTTGATACCGGCCATCTCTCGCTTACGCAGCTGAACCTGATGTTGAAACACCTGCCGATCGACATCTCCTTCGTGAATGAGCAGGACGAGGTGCTCTACTACTCAGCGCTCAAAGAGCGGCTTTTTCCCCGAAGCCCCGGTGTCATCGGCAGAAAGGTCCAGAACTGTCATCCCCCGAAAAGCATGAACATGGTGCAGAAGATTCTGGACGAGTTCAAGGCCGGGAGGCGCGATACCGCGGACTTCTGGATCCAGATGAAGGGCAAGTTCATCCTGATCCGCTACTTTGCCGTGCGCGACGACCAGGGCCTGTACCAGGGAACGCTCGAAGTAAGCCAGGATGTAACGGACATCAAAAAGCTTGAAGGACAGAGACGGCTGCTGGACTGGGACTAACACAGGGATCAAACGCTGCCCAAATTTGGCCACAGAAAGCACAGAATACGCAGAAAAAAGCGCAACAGCGTTGAACATGCTTGGTTTTCGCATTCCTCTGGGTTTTGCGTGACTTTTGCGGCTATGCATTTTCCGGCATGTCCGGGTCAGGATAGATCATGAAAAAAACGCTTCTCACCGGCTTAGCACTGCTCGTCCTTCTCTGCGCCGCCCGCCCCGCTCAAGCGGCCTGCACCGTCTGCCACAGCAAGAACCCGAAGATGGTCAGCATGCATAAGGCGCTGGAGTACAAGGACTGCTTCAAATGCCATGGCCCTGCCTCGGATCGGAAAACGCCGAACGCCAGAGATGAGAAGACGGCTGATCCGCTTTGCGCAAGCTGCCATACAGCAGAGACCACCAAAAACGCCAGGGAGTGATCTCTCGCATCCCTGTCCCGGTATAACCGGCTCATCATTCCGCAGGAACGCCTCAAAATGCCCTATCCTGAACCTGCGATAACAACACTGCAAAAACAACATATTGACAAATTTGTCAGCATAGATTAATTTGTCAGCATCTGTGAAAGGGGAATCATGAGACGGCCCACACGCTTTACAGCCTTCCTTATATTGGTTCTCCTTGTGTCCACATTCGTGGCGGTGCACCATCACCATGATAATGCGGCCGACGTTCATGATTGCCACGTTTGTCTTGTAACCCGCCATCAGAATGCGATCATCCATCCATCAGTTGTGTTTGACGGCGCTCCCTTTTTCACTGCATCAATTTATGTCGCTCCGGATTCCGTCATTACCGAAAAAATTATTGTCTCTTGCCGGAACAGCCGCGCCCCGCCCGCATAACACCTCTTCTCCAGACGCACCCCACATAGGCCATGAGCGCACATACGATCAGCGCAATCGGGCTGTCCTCTCTGTCCGGTTGCCTGATCACGCACCATGCTGAGCCCTCGTTCGCTCCTGCTGCGTACGACATTCATATAAGACACACTTTTACGCGGAGACATTATGAAAAAATTTCGCTCTGTTTCGGGCATATTCATGCTCGTATTCGCTCTCTTTATCGCCACGGCTTTTGCCGAAGACCCCGAAGAACGGATGAACAAACTCGAAGAAACCGTAAAGAAGCAGGAAAAGACAATCGAGCAACAGCAAAAAACCGTCGATTCGTTAAAAGAGGAAATGGAAAAACAGAAAGCTTCGCTGGAGTCGGACGTCTCCTCTGCTTCGCTGCAAACGGGCGGACTGTTCGGCGGCAGTTCCCTAACCAACCCCAACATATCCGTTGTGCTCAACACGTTTATGTATTCCTCCAGCCTGAAGAACGAAGAGCTTGATCAACGAGGCATTCCCGGATTCACGAGAGGAGGCATCGAGCGACGGCGCGGGTTTAATCTGGAAGCGGCGGAACTATTCTTCTTCGCCTCGGTGGACCCCTACTTTACTATGTACACGACCATCCCGATCACCGAGGACGGCACTGAAGTGGAGGAAGCCTACGTGGTGACAACATCTCTTCCCGCTGGATTCCAGATCAAAGGCGGAAAGTTTAAAGGCGGCTTCAGCCGGTTGAATGCCCAACACCCTCATGTATGGGATTTCACGGACATTGCTTTGCCCTATCGGGCCTTTCTCGGCAACGAGGGTCTGGGTGGCGAAAAGGGCGTTCAGCTAACCTATCTTCCTTCCCTCCCGGTTTATACGCTCCTGGGAGCAGAGGTCCTGCAAGGTGAAAGTAATCTCCTCTTCGGCCCCGACGCAGGCTCCGGCCCGCACGCCTTTTCGTTCTTTGTCAAAAGTTCACTCGACACGAGCGACAATTCGACTCTCTACCTCGGCCCGTCGGTCCTGTTCGGAAAAACAAAAAACACCGGCCTCGTGCCGGGTTCAGTCCCGGACCTCGGCGCCGAGGTCCGGGGCGACAGCGCCCTGTACGGGTTCGAAATGGTCTGGAAATGGAAGCCCTCTTCTCAACAGGGATTCATCCTCCAAAGCGAATACCTGTATCTGTCGCAGGAAGGGGACCTGAAAGACTTTGGCGCGACAATAGTGGAACCGCTGGTCCGGAGACAGGACGGGTTTTATGTGCAGGCAAACTACCGGATGAACCGCTGGCGAATCGGCGGTCGCTACGACAGATTGGCTCTCTTTTCCGATGCGTTCAAGCTTGCGGGAACGGAACAGGATCTGGGCAGCACGCCATGGCGGGCAACAGGCAGTCTGGAATTCATTCCCAGCGAATTCAGCCGCATCAGGCTTCAGTACACCCATGACCGCTCGGCCAGGGACGGGAGGGAGAACAACGAAGTGATCGCGCAGTTCATTGTCGGGATCGGCGCTCACGCCGGTCACGCATTTTAGGAGGCTCCCATGCGTAAATTGATTCTTATCTTTCTTATGAGTGTCTTCGCTTCCGTTGCTCACGCGGAGGCGCGTCTGAACGTTGTGACTACCTTGCCGTGGATCGGAAGCCTTGCGCAGGAGCTCGGAAAAGACCGGGTCTCCGTGACCACGCTGGTGAAGGCGAACCAGGACCCCCACATGCTCGAAGCGAAGCCGAGCATGATCCTGGCCGCGCGCAAGGCCGACATCATCCTGTACAACGGCCTTGACCTGGAGATCGGTTATCTCCCCCTCATTCTCGTAGCGTCGAAGAATCCCGCCATTATGCCCGGCAGGCCCGGAAACTGCGACTGCTCCCGGTTCGTCAGGGTAATAGATAAGCCGGCAACCGTGGACCGGGGCATGGGTGACGTTCATCCTCTCGGTAACCCCCATTACCACTTCTCTCCCGGGAACATCCTCAAGGTCGCCGAGGGCATGGCTGCCGCACTTGCGGATCTGGACCAGGCAAACGCGGACTTTTACCGCGCCAACTTCGAGGCCTTTGCCGTAAAGCTCCGTGAAAAGCGGAAGCAGTGGAGCTCGCTGCCGCTCAACGGAAAGCGGTTTATCGCGTACCACCGGCTGTTCGAGTACCTGGCAGCGGACTTCGGGTTTCGGATCATCGGCTACGTTGAGCCCAAACCCGGCATCCCGCCGTCAGCGGCTCACATCGAGCGCCTGATCGAAGACATGAAGAGGTCGAGGCCCGACGGCATTCTCACCACAGGGATCTACGGCAAGAAGGAAGCGGAGTCCCTGTCAGCCAAAACCGGCGTGCGGGTCATCGTGCTCCCTAACGACGCGGGGGCCGGTAAGGGGACCGATGACTGGTTCTCCTTCATGGATGCCGCGCTTACATCGCTGCGATAACGGAGGAGGAATGGAAATCCTGAGTTTTCTCATGTGGCCCTTTCTGGCCTGCTTGCTTTTGATCCTGATTCACGCCTATTTCGGCGTTCATATCCTGGCGCGGGGTATCATTTTCGTGGATCTCGCCCTGGCCCAGTTCATCGGCATCGGGATCGCGCTTTCGTTTCTGCTGGGGGAGGAGCACGGAACCGAGCTTGCGCTTGCTTTCGCGCTCCTCGGGGCCTTCATCCTGTCTCTCTCAAAGCGGATCGCGCGCCTGGTGAATATCGAGGCGTTCATCGGCGTGCTCTACATCTTTTCCGTGTCCGCCGCGATCCTCATCCTCGACAAAACGCCCCACGGGATGGAAGAATTTAAGACCATCCTGAACGGCAACATCATATGGGTCACTCCACGCGAGGTTTTCTCAACATTCCTCATGTATAGCGCAGTCGGGCTTCTGCATTTTATTCTGCGGCGGCAGTTTTTTGCTCTTTCTTACGAAGGGAAGGCGACTGCGTTTCTTGAGTTCCTTTTTTTCGCGAGTTTTGCGGTCGTCCTGGTAAAATCGGTCAAACTTGCGGGTATCCTCCAGGTCTTTTCCTTCCTGGTCATCCCGGCTCTCATCGGTCGTCTCTATTCCATGAAGCCCTTCATGATCCTGATGATCGGCTGGATGGTGGGCGTGTTGATATCCATTGCCGGGATTGCTCTTTCCTACAAACTGGATGCCCCAACCGCGCCGGTCATCGTGGCGGGCCTGGCGCTTGCATTTTTCACACTCTTGGCGGTCAAGGCGGTCCTTCAAAAAGAAAAACAAACATGAAAAGGATTATACAATACGTGATGGCGGTTGTAACGGGTGTCACCCTTGCAGGCTGTGGTGTAATGATAAAAGAGAAATACCCTATCCTGAACCTTGCCTTTTGGCGCTGATTGTAGTACTTTCATAATTGGATATCGATGAAGACGCCAGGAAGGTAACGTCAATCCATCGCGTCTTGCCCGGATCAGGATAAAAGCATATGACGATGAACGTAAAGAATAAGAACGAGGAAATGAACCGCTTCGTGGTGGTGGTGGACGAAGACACCAACGATCTGGTCTATACCGCCATCCTGCTCCAGCGCTTTGACTTCCAGGTCTGCACGTCCCGGTCCGCGGCCGAAGCCCTGGAAATGACCGCGGTCATGCCGCCGGTACTTGTGGTAACTTCGCAGAAAGTGCGGGACATAAGCGGCTATGACCTGGTCCTTCGGCTCAGACTCGACCCACGGACCTCGGAGGTCCCGGTCATTGTCCTCACCCACGCCGGCGACCTGCTGATGGCTCAGCGGTTCCGCGAGGCAGGTGTTGCCGCCTGCCTTGACAAGCCGGTGCAGGTCGAGACGCTTTACAGCGCGGTCCAGGCCGCTGTTTCCAAACCACGCAAGAACCTGCGCATTACGACCGTGCTGACCGTGACCGTGAACGGCGTGCTCCTGAGCAGCAGCGCGGGCGAGTGTGCAACGGTGATCTCGGAGCACGGTATGTACATCCGCACCCTGAAGCCCGCCGCCAAAGGCGCCCGACTCGCCATCACAATCCTCATTCAGAACAAAATCATCCTTGTGGAAACCGTGGTGCTGTATACCTATGGACACCTCCAGGGCCTGTTCAAGGAGCCGGGTATGGGGCTTGAGTTCGTCCGCATCGCTCCCGAGGACCGCGAGCTCATCAGACGGCACATTCACGAGGAGATCACGCAGGGCGTAGCGCCGAGCAGCATTGGCCGACTGGTGCTCCCGGAGGAGGAATAGCTCCGGGACATGAAGAACCGGCAGATCTGCGGGATGATTCATCGTCGAAGGAGAGACTGAGCATGGCAAGTATTGTTGCGAAACGGCCTGTTGTGGGTGTGGCGGCAGGAGTCATCTTTGCCGCTTTGGGCTCGCTGCTTATCTCTGTTGAAGGGGCACAACAGGGAATTGCAAGCGTCTTGAGCGGATTGTATACCGTGGCCGGCTATTTTATGCTGCTGGTCGCGCTGCTGTCGATGGTTGCCGGCGCCGCCGGCATATGGAGTGCGTACCGGTCGCGGCGATCCAGATAAGGGCAGGGTACAGGGTCCGGGGGCCAGGAGAATATGACCCGGGAGCGGGAAAAAGAAAAAAGCCTGAGAATAAATTTTCTCAGGCTTTAATAGTATCTGTTCAGTCAGGCCGAAGGCGTCCCGGCAATTAGTTTGTCGATGCCATGAGCCGTTCCTTGTCCTGGAAAAGCACGTCGCACTTGTTGGTGTAGAGCTTTTGCACAACACCCTTGCCGAAGGTATCGTGGTTGACAATATCGCCGACGCGGTACTTTGATCCCATGCTGTAGGAATGTTCCTTGCCCCGCGCACCGGCAATGCCGCTTTCCCAGAGCGAAGTCGCGTTCTTTGCGCTGTCGCCCTTTTTTGCCCTCGGCGCCCTGACCTTCGGAGGGTCTGCAGGATTCCTGAACTTGTGCACACTGCCGCAGGTCTTGCACTTCACCTTGACGATCGCCTCTCCGTCCATGGCAACGATCGCATGGTCGAGGTTCAATTTGCACTTGGTGCAGAGTGACGCAATGTTTTCACCTGCTGAGTATTTTTCGAGCATAAAGCCTCCTGTTATTAACGCATGGTGTTTGTTCCTGCTTCGTCCTGCACGGTGAATTCGATCCAGCCCGAATCTACATTTCTCGGGAAGTATCAAGAAAGACTATAATACACCGATTTTAGGAAAATAGCTCTAACTCTTTTGAATCCCATCGTAAAAAGTTGGGAGAAGGCAGGGTACTTCAGGGGTCAGGGGTCGAGGGCAGACGACAACAAAGCATTACATATCAAACACTTACTTGGACGTCCGGCCCCGTCGTGCCCTCCAGGTTTACATTCCGCAATCCGAAATCCGCATTGCCTCTACTGTCCCAGGCTCAATGCCTGGCCGATGGCAGGGATAAAATCTTTTTTTCGCGACATGACGCGCGGCACGGTGCAGGTATCGTTCACCACGGTCACCCCGAAGGCTTTCTCCACGATCCAGGTCTGGCCCCTGAGCAGGATGCGCTCCTGCCCCTTGCCGAGTGGGTTCAGCACCAGGAGCACCGTGAGGTCATAATTATGCGTAATGCGCAGGCGTTCGAGTTCGGCCACCAGCTCCCGCTCCCGCAGATCGATCTCGGCACAATCCAGGGACATCATCTGGCTCACGCCGAGTTTCTTCCCGCCAATGAGAAACTCCTTAAAGTCGGCCGCGATCAGCTCCGTTGCGCTCCGGTCCTCGATGTTGATGCTCGCATGCAGCAGCTCGCGCGAAAAGGACGGGATGTCAACACCGGCGAGCTCGGCCAGGCGTTTTGCGGCGACATGGTCGCGCTCGGTCGTGGTCGAGAGCGTCAGCAGCAGGGTATCCGAAAGAATGCCTGACAACAGGATGCCGGCGAGCTCCTTCGGGATGTGCGTCTGGTACAGGAACATGATGCCGGCCACGACCGTGCAGGTGCTGCCGACCGGGTCGTTGTACACGTAGATGGGCGCGGTGGTGGAGATGTCTCCTACACGGTGGTGGTCGATGATCTCAAGGATCTCGGCTTCTTCGATGCCGTCCACGGCCTGCGAGAGCTCGTTATGGTCAACAAGAATGGCCAGCTTGCGCACCGGCGTCAGCAGGTCCGTCCGGGTGATGAAGCCGATCAAACGGCGCTCGCTGTCGACCACGACCACGGATCGATAGTCCGATTCGACGATCTTGGCGCGCACGTCCGAGATCGGCGCATACATCCCGACCGTGGGGCAGTTTGCCGTCATGATGGACGAAACCGGCTCGGACATGGTCATGAGCTGGACCGTGGCAAAAGCCGGATGGGGGGATGAGAGAAGGAGCACGCTTTTTTCAGTTGCCGCAGCAATCACCTCGTTTGCCAGAATGGCGTTGTCCGTCACGATCACGGCTGAACACCCGGACCGTATGAGCTCGAGTTGGACCTCGTTCTGGTCTCCCACGACCACAACATCGCCCGGTCGCAGCCAGTTCAGCAGGGTGCCGCGCTGCATGGCTGCAATAAAGACCCGGCCGGTGAGGACCGTGAGCTGCTTCGCATTGCTCATGACCCGCGCATCAAGTGTTTTGAGCAGGATGTCGAGCTCGATCGGCGCTTTCGAAAGGTCCGCGAAACCCACGCTGTCCATGTAGTGGCGGGCAATGTCCTTGAGCCCGACCACACCGGCAAGCCTGCCTGAGTCGTCCACCACGGGCACGGACCGCACGTTTTGCTCGCGCATCATGACCGCCAGTGCCTTGATGGAATCCTGCACATGGACGGCGATGGGCTTCTTCAGCTCAAGGTCGTTCACGGTTGCAACCAGGCTGTCGATCTCGGCCGAGGCGGGCACGCCGAACTTCTCGAGCACAAAGCTCGTTTCGTGGTTGAGCTTGCCTGCCCGCACCGGCGTGAAGACGTAGCGCTTGTCCGTAATGTTCTTAAAGTAAGCGTAGGCGATGGCCGAACAGACCGAATCCGTATCCGGAGTTGTGTGGCCCACGACGTAGACATTTTTAACCCGATGGGGGCTCATGAGAAGGCTCTCACTTTCTTTTTCAGCATGATACCAGTATTACCGTAGTATCCTGTTGATTGTCAAGCGGATAATCGGCAGCATGGGGGTAAAGGTCAAGGAAAACGCGCTTTTTGCCCTTGACACCCATCAGGGTTTTGTATATAGTGCTAGCTCTGAAACCGACTGGGGGATCGTCCAGTGGTAGGACGGCAGACTCTGACTCTGTCTACGGGGGTTCGAATCCTCCTCCCCCAACCATTGTTAGTACAGAGTTTGGAGTGTTGCCCGGTAAGCTACTTTTACTCCAACTCCGAACTCATCACTCCTAACGCCTTATGTGTTCAACACGGTCCCATCGTCTAGCGGCCTAGGACGCTGGCCTCTCACGCCGGAGACACGGGTTCGATTCCCGTTGGGACCACCATTTCATAGTTTAAAGAAGTCCAGCAAAGTGCAGAAGCCCCTTATAAAAGGGGCTTTTTGTTGTCCGTCACGGATCAACAATCCCGCCTCGCG
>JANPMZ010000108.1:0-11127 GCA_031427195.1 Nitrospirota bacterium | reverse complement strand
GCCCGGGGAGTGAGCAAAGGCAGCCGCGGAGAGATCGTTGTGAATGATCGCATGGAAACGAACGTGGCAGGCATCTATGCCGTCGGTGATGTCACCGGGAATGTCATGCTTGCCCATGTCGCCTCGCACCAGGGCCTCATTGCCGCAGAAAATGCGCTGGGAGGCAATGCAGTTATGGATTACGCGGTTGTTCCGGCAGGCATTTTCACCATGCCGGAGATCGGCAGTGTCGGCATGAGGGAACAGCAGGCACGGGAAAAGGGGATCCGGTACCGGATCGGCCGGTTCCCGTTTCGCGGGCTCGGAAAGGCACATGCCATGGGAGAGATAACGGGGCTCGCAAAGATCATTGCCGATGCTGATACGGACAAGATACTGGGCGTGCATTTGTGCGGCGCTCATGCGGCGGACCTCATCCATGAAGGAGCGCTTGCCATGCAGATGGGTGTTACAGCACAGCAACTTGGGCAGATGATCCATGCGCATCCAACGCTTGCCGAAGCGCTCATGGAGGCAGCCGAGGATGTCCACGGCATGGCCACTCATCTGCCGAAACCCGGACACCATCCGGCTGATAGGGATCCAGGCTAATGCGGGCTGGATGTGAAACCGCACCGTGATTCGGATATTGGCCCGCTCTCCTGCCGGGGCTTATTTATTAATATGCAATTACGGTTAATAACTGATGTTCATTTAATTCTTTTTCGCTTCCTGCCATAGTTTTTCCATCTCCTCAAGCGTCATATCATTCAAAGACCTGCCTGCCTCAACAGCGTGCTTTTCGATGTGTCGGAAACGGTGGATGAACTTGCCGATGGTCTTCCGGAGAGCGTCCTCGGGATTTATCTCAAGGAACCGCGAAATGTTCACGAGCATGAAGAAGATATCGCCCAGTTCCTCCTCGATGCCAGAGGCGTCTTTTGACTTGAGCGATTCTTTAAACTCCGCTATTTCCTCGTCGAGCTTGGGCAGCGCTTCGTCGAGTTCCTTCCAGTCGAAACCCACGCGTGCCGCCCGTTTCTGGATGCCGTGAGCGCGCAGGAGCGCGGGCAGGCCCTGCGGCACGCCATCGAGAATTGACGTGCGTTCCTGGTGCGCTTTTTCTTTTTTCTTTATCTCCTCCCAGTTCGCAAGAACCTCACCGGAGGTCGAGACCTTTTCTTCGCCGAACACGTGGGGATGCCGTCTGGTCATCTTTTCCACGATCGCGTTGATCACGTCCGTAATCGTAAACGCTCCCTTTTCCTCGGCTATCCGGGCGTGGAAGATGATCTGGAAAAGCAGGTCGCCCAGTTCGTCCCTCACCTTGTCCGGAGCTCCTTCATCCAGCGCGTCAAGGACCTCGTAGCACTCCTCGATCAGGAAAGGCTTGAGCGACTCCGGCGTCTGTTCGCGGTCCCAGGGGCATCCGGCAGGGCCGCGGAGCTGTGCCATGAGATCGACCAGCTGTGAAAAAATTTTGTCCACTGCGTTCCTCCTTATGCATGCTGTTCTCAACTTACACAACGCAATCTACCTTTGCAAGCTTTTTTCTTGAAAGGATCCGGTCATTATGGTAACGTAGCAAACAGTTTTTATTGAGGCCGCTCCCTGCCTGGCAGCGGCTGTATTTTATCCTGATAGGTGAATGAAAGGGGTTTTTCTATGATGAAACGCATTAGTTCCCTCGTTCTGCTGGTGACCCTCGCACTGCTGCTTATGGCCATGGGAGGAAAGGGCAGCGGGTTTGAACGGGCGCCGCGGGTGGAAAAGAACTTTGCCGTACTGATCACCGACATATCGGGCAAGACGATCGAGGGCGACAAGTTCAGCTGGGAAGGGCGGATCCATCTGGACGGCTCTCTGGGCATGGCCCAGGTGGTGATCCCCTTTGACAAAATAAAGGAACTGACCGTGGGGGAGAAGCGGGACCGGAAAGTGCGCGTGGCCGTTCGCCTCAGGGATGGCGGTGAGACTGCGGTCGATGTTGACGCCGATGCCCGCTGTTACGGCGAAGCAGGGTTCGGCAGTTTCATGCTGACCATGGCCGAGATAAAATCCGTAACATTTAAATGACCTGTTGTCTGGCGCGAAGGGTCCACGGCCGTCTCGTGGAGGTTCGCGGTAGTACCCTATCGTGAAGAACTTGGATAAAACACCGGCTAACACGCAGGATAGCGGCATCAAGGCCCTGCTCGACGAAGAAGAGGCTGTCATCAGGGCGGCGCATTTTTCCGGCGCCAATGGCAGCGAGGTGGTCCAGCGGCGGACCGGCCTGATCGACCGGATGCTTCGTTTGGCGCACGGCCGGCTGCCTTCGTCTCCGAGGCCCGCGCTTCTCGCCATCGGAGGATATGGCAGGGGAGAACTGAACCCGCATTCCGACATCGATATCATGTTCCTTTGCCGGGGCGATGCCGATCGTCAGTGCTCCACGGAACTGCTCTACGTGCTTTGGGACGCAGGCCTGGACATTTCGTACAGCGTGCGCACGGTCAGGGAATGCGTTACCCTTGCCCGACAGGACAGCAAGATCCGGACCTCCCTGCTGGAATCCCGCCTTATCGCCGGCGAACCGGCGCTCTACGATTCCTTTCTCACCGCCATGCAGAGTGACGTATTCCACTGGCGGGCCGCCTCGTACATCAACGAAAAGATCGCCGAGCGCATTGCAATCCGCCTGAAATACGGAGGTTCCCTTTACTTGCGGGAACCGAATATCAAGGAAGGGACCGGGGGACTCAGGGATTTCCATACCGCCTTTTGGATCGCTTTTGCGCACTACCGGATCACGTCACTGGCTGATCTTGTGCAAGAGGGGGTCCTGACAGCAGGGCAGTACGCTGTTTTTCTCCGGTCCCGGAACTTCCTGTGGCGGGTGCGGAACGAGCTGCACTATCTCTCGGGACGCAAGAACGACCACCTGACCTTCGACCTCCAGGAGCGCACAGCCAGGGATTTTCATTACCGCGATTCAACCCACCTGCTGGCGGTTGAACGGTTCATGAAATCCTATTTTCTGCACGCCGGGAATATCCGTGAATTCTCGAATATCGTCTCTGAAGCCGTGCTGCGGAAACCGCGCATCCGCTGGTTCGAGCGAACATTGTTGCTCGGCCCGTTTTCTCTTATCGGCAGGACGCTCATGCCGACGTCAGAAGGCACCTGTCAAGAGGATCCCTCGCTGATCATGACGGCCTTTGAGCTTGCTCAGTCGCGCCATGCGGTGTTCTCCGGCCGACTCAGGTCTCTGATCAGCTCCTGCAGGATCGATGACCGCGTCAGGACGTCGGCAGCGGCATCGAGCGCATTTATCGCCATCCTGAACAATCCTGACAACCTTTCTGAAACGCTTACGCTCATGAAGGACCTTCGGTTCCTCGGCAGATACCTGCCGGAGTTCCGCGCCATCCAGGCGCTGGCACGGCATGATTATTACCATAAATACACGGTCGATGAGCATATCCTGCTTGCGGTCCGCAAGCTCCAAAACCTCTGGTCGGGAGTTTACCCTGCGCTGACGACGCTGTCCGAAGCGTTCAAGGGGCTGAAGAAACGGTGGGTCCTGATACTGGCGGTGCTGCTGCATGATCTGGGAAAAGCATACCGTACCGACCATGAACAGCGGGGGGCGGAGCTCGCCGAAACGATCCTGGCACGGATGGCGGTTTCGGGAGAGGACCGTGAGCGGATACTTTTTCTCATCAGGAGCCATTTGCTCATGTCGAACCTGTCGCAGCGGCGGGAGCTGACGGACCGGAAGGTCATTGCCGATTTCGCACGGGTTGTGGCGGACCGCGAGAATCTTTCCCTGCTTTACCTCCTGACCTATGCCGACATTTCCGCGGTCAACCCTACGGCCTGGACACAATGGAAAGCGGTCCTGCTTCAGGACCTCTATCTCCGAACACTCAAGTACCTCGAACGAGGCGCTCCAGCGGGTGGGGAGGACCATGCCCGGGTGATCGCGGCGTCGTCAAGGATCAGATCCGCTGCGAGCGAACTGTTTACGCCCCGGGACATCGATGCGTTTCTGGCGGTCATGCCTGACCAGTACCTGCGGTATACGCCGGTCTCCCGGGTCCTGGACCATATGGGTATGATGCGGCGTTTGCCGAACGAAAAGCTCCTCATCCAGTATCGTCATTATCCGGAGAAGGGCTTTACGGAGCTTACGCTCTGCGCCTATGATGCGTACGGCATGTTCTACCGGACCGCGGGTACGATTGCGTCGAAGAACCTCAGTATTCTTCGCGGCCAGGTCTATACTACGAAGAGCGGTGTGATGATAGACACTTTTCAGGTGACCGATACTGACGGAACGCTCTGCACCTATGACGAGGCCTGGGAGAGCGTATGCGGAACGCTCCGGGCTGCCTTGATGAACGAGAGCCGCCCTCCAGCACCCGGGGTCTCTCTGTCGGTCAGTGCGGCGCCGGTGAAGGTCGCGCAGGTCGTGGAATTCGACAATGATTCTTCAGACGCCTTCTCGATCATTGATATCACCGCACGGGATAGGGTCGGTTTGCTCTACTGCGTGACCAAAGCGCTGTACGACCTCAACCTGGACATCGCCTCGGCGAAGATCGTGACCGAGGGTGTGCTGGTCATGGATTCATTTTACGTAACCGATCTCATGAAGAGGAAGATTACGGACGACATCCGCCTCAACAGGATCAAAGAGGAGCTCCTGAAGGTTCTGGGCTAGGACCGGCAGCAGAGCTTCTCCTTCAGAGGACCCCGGACTACCGGATTTTTTATTATGAATAAACGTCTTGTCATCATTGTGTGCCTGCTCGCCGTGCTCGTCATAGCGCTCGACTATTACGTGCAAAGCGACGCTTTTTCCGCGCGCCTCCGGCCGTACATCATTGCCCCGCTGCAGGAAATGCTTGGACCCGACGCCCGTATCGGCATGATCAAGGCGAATGCCGTCCCGCTCTATCTCGAGGTGAGGGATGTCTTCATCCCGGGCGAAACCGGCATTGATGCCGTTCAAGTCCGTAAGATACGGGTGTATATCAATCCTTTTCCGCTGCTGCTGAAGCGGATCAGCCTGCCTACGATAACCCTGTTGGAGCCTCAGATTCATGCAACCCGAAGTACGACAGGAGAAGTGTCCTTGTTGCAGATGGTCGACCGTATCAAGACAGCCGCGGAGAGCCGTCAGAAGAAAGGAACTTCCCGTCTTACTATCCATCCCGGTACGCTCACGATCAATAATGGCGCCATCGCTTTTCTGGACAAGGCGACTGAAACAGCGGTATCGGTCTCCGGCCTCTTTATGAGCGTTCGGTTCAAAGTGCCGGTCAATGTAAAAATGTCGGTACGAAGCGCATCGGTCCGGATAGCTGCTAAAACGCAACCAGAACTGATCTTCAGTCTCCGCGGCGGGGCAGAGTATGACCACGACAAGCTGACGCTCACCAGCCTTGAGCTCCTGGCGCCCGATGTGAAGGTCACGGCTTCAGGCGCCATGGGGACGCAGTCAGACGGCCACCTGGACCTGACGGTGAAGGGCCGTTTTGGACAGCAGGCACTTGGTCGTTTCTCAGCACTGCTGAATAAAAACGCGACAAAACAACAACGTCCTCTCATCGACCTGATGGTATCGGTAAGTGGCAGGGTGAAGGAACCTGATATCGACGGCTCGCTCACGCTGAACAACATCCCCTATCAGGCGTTCACGGTGCAGGACGCAGTTCTGGCGTTCTCGTACCGGAACAACCTGCTGAGCCTGACCGGTAAGCAGTGGCGGATCGCCAGAGCCCGGAATAGAATGGTTGTGGACGGCGTTGCCGCAGTGCTCGATCATCGTGCCTCGGGTTTTGACATAAAAAAGCTGGAGCTCATCGCCGGCGACCTCGTCGCCCGGGCAACCGGCAGGATCGATCATGCGAAAGGGTATGACGCAGAGCTCAGCGTTGAATCCAGCGGCAAGAACAGAACGCTTTCGTTCCTTACCGGAGTCTCTCTGGAGGGGAAGGCGGCGCTTTCTGGCAGGTTGACGGGCGGACTGTTCTCACCCGTGTTTGATGGCAACCTTTCGGCCGGTCCGGTCACCATAAAAGACATCCTTTTCCATGATGCTGCCGGCAGTGTGCAATTTCGGAACAATAAAGTATCATTTTCCAACGTGGATATTCATCAACTAGGGTCGCGCTATATTCTGGACGGATCGATCGATTTCGGCCGCGAAAATATTTTTTACGCAGCACGTATGAAGGTGATCCGCTCAGACGTCGTGAGCGTTGTTGCGTTATTTTATAAACCGATCCCGCTCCAGCTTTCAGCAACCGGCGAGATTTCTTTCACCGGTTCGCGTAATGACTTCGCCGGCAGCGCCGCGCTGACCCTCGGGCCCGGATCCGCGTACGGCGAGTCCTTTTCAAAAGGTTCCCTTACGGTCACCCTCTCTCCTGAACGGGTATCGTTCCCGCAGCTCGTGTTGCGGAAGGGAAGCGGGGTCGTGGAGGGAAACGGCTGGATCGGATTTGACGGCACGTACGCAGCCACGGTGACAAGCAGGGGGGTGAACCTTTCTGAGGTGGACCATCTTTCCGGCATACCTCTGTCCGGAATATTCAATCTCGATATCAATTCCAGCGGACCCTTTTCCGCTCCTCAGGTCAAATCGGCGTTGACGCTTGACGAGCTCTGGTATCGCCAGGCCGGCATGGGAGGCTGTAAAGCAAAGCTCACCATCGATGCGGGAAAACTGGCCTTTGAAGCGGATGTGATGAATGAAAAGGCCCGACTGACCGGGTTCATGGACCTGCGGTCGCCCTATGCCTGGAACGCGAGTGCGGACCTGCGCTCTGCTGATATTGCGCCATTCATTGTTTCGGGCGACAGCGAGGCGCTCTCGCGGGTGAAGCTTGTCGCCGACGGGAAACTGACCATGCACGGAAGAGGGGCGGCGGTGTCTTCACTGGCTGGTTCAGCGGTATTTCAGCGCATAAGTTTCGCCATGGGCGATTATCGGCTCGAGAACGATGGTGATGCGGTCGTGAACATGGAAGCCGGCAAACTCCTGGTCAAAGCGCTCAGCTTCACCGGGCCGGGAACCCGCATGGCCGTCACCGGCAGTTCGCGGATCATGAAAGACTACGATCTGACCTTCATCGGGAAGGCGAACCTTTCCCTGCTGAGGCTGTTCTATCGTGAAGTCGAACACAGTGACGGCAATGCAGCCGTTCATCTTACGGTGAAGGACAGCTGGGATGAGCCTGAGATCTCCGGTGAAATGCGCCTTGAGAACGGCGAGATCAAGATAAAAGATATCCCGCAGAAATTCAGCGCCTTGAACGGCGCCCTTGACTTCAATCGGGAACGGGTCGTTATTAATTCCCTTACCGGCGATGTCGGCGGCGGCGGAATGAAGCTGTCAGGCAGGGTGCAGCTTGCGCGTTTTCTCCCTGGAGAGTTTTCGGCCAGAGTGGCTTTTGACAACGTGACCGTGCGCTATCCTCCCGGTCTTGTCTCCACGTTGTCGGGTGAGCTGTATTACGATGGTGACGCTTCAGAGCAGAACCTCTCGGGTGATGTACTTATCAGGCGCGCGCTCTATGATAAACGGGTGGAGTGGAAAAGCATGCTTCTGGAGACGTTTAAGGGATTTTCCCAGAAAAGAAAAATGGAGATCGGCTGGATCGGTGAAACGCAGTTGAATATCCGCTTTCACGGCAAGGACAATATCCTGATCCAGAACAACCTTGCGAAGATACCGATCGAGGTGGATGCGTTCATCCGGGGCACACCGAGCCAGCCGCAGCTGCTCGGGCGGCTTGAGGCCCGGACCGGGGTTGCCTACTTCAGGAGGAATGATTTTAAGATCCAGCATGCATCGGTGGACTTTGTGGACCCGAACCGGATCAACCCGGTCCTCGATATACAGGCGGAAACACGGGTCAGGGAATACACCATCCGAATGGCGGTCTCTGGAGCCGTGGACCGGGCTGTCGTGACCTTTATTTCCGATCCGCCGTTGTCCGAAACGGATGTCCTGAGCATGCTCGCCCTCGGGAAAACAAGCGCCGATCTTAAAGGGAAGGGCGCCGAGGTCGGCATGAGCGAAGCGGCTTCGCTCGCTACCGGTCAGTATCAGGACATTTTCGAACGGAGAGCCCGGAGTCTTACCGGTCTTGACCGATTCCAGGTAGACCCCTATTTGAGCAAAGACGCGTCGGTGCCGCGGGTAACGGTGGGCAAAGAACTTATTCAGGACAAACTCTACTTTACGTACTCATCGAACGTCGGCACGACGACTCCTGATACGGTATTCCGCATCGAGTATATTCTGGATAAGCATTTTTCTCTGGTCGGTGAGCAGAATGAACTGGGTGCGATCGGCGGCGACATGAAGTTCCGGTTTGAGTTTAAATAGAAGGAACCAGCACAACGCATTAACCAAAAAAAAGGCATTTGACACTGATCAAATCGGATAAGAGTCGGATAACGGCGGATATTCCTGCTTGGTATTTATCCGCTTTTATCCGGTGTTAATCCGCTTCTTCCGTGTCCAATGCTTTTTCAAGATAAAATGGATTGACCTTTTGTTGCTGTAATTCCGCATTTCTTATCGCGCTAATGGGCTTCGTCCCAATTCTTGCCCACGCCCAGATCCACCAGTATCGGGACCGACAGCTTGACTACGCCTTCCATTTCTTCCTGTACGAACTGCTTCATGGGCCCGAGCTCGCTGTCCGGGAGCTCAAAGACCAGTTCGTCGTGAACCTGAAGGATCATCTTTGAGGCCAGGCCTTTGCTTTTGAGCTTTTCGCTGATACGTATCATGGCGATTTTAATGAGGTCTGCCGCGGTGCCCTGGATCGGTGTGTTGACGGCCATACGTTCACCGAAGCTGCGCACAGGGGCCGTTGATGATGACAGTTCAGGAATGAAGCGTCGTCTCTCGAAAAGAGTGGTGACAAAACCGGTCGTTCTTGCCTGTTCGATGGTCCTGTCGATGAACTCGCGTACTCCGGGATAACGCGCAAAATAGCTGTCGATATAGCGCTTTGCCTCGGCATTCGAGACGCCGATGTCCTGGGCGAGTCCAAAGGCGGAGATGCCGTAAATGATGCCGAAGTTGACCGCCTTTGCCTTGCGCCGCATTTCCGGGGTAATCTCCTCGGCAGGCAGGCCGAATATCTCAGCGGCCGTCCGGGTGTGAACGTCCTCATTGGCGATGAAGGTGCGGATAAGTGCGTCGTCGCCGCTCATGTGGGCAAGGATGCGCAGCTCAATTTGCGAATAATCGGCCGAGAGCAGGCTGCAGCCCTGTTCCGCAATAAAGGCTTTTCTGATCTCCCTGCCGAGCTCGGTACTGATCGGGATGTTCTGGAGGTTGGGGTCGCTGCTGGACAATCTGCCGGTTGCCGTGACGGTCTGATTCAGCGACGTGTGCAGCCGTCCGGTCTTGGGGTTGATCATGGCCGGCAACGCGTCGACATAGGTCGATTTCAGCTTCGACAGGGTCCGGTAGGCGAGGATCTCCGCCGGCAGGCTGTGCACGTGGGCCAGTTCCTCGAGCACATCCACATTAGTCGAAAAGCCGGTCTTGGTACGTTTGATCGGAGTGAGCCCGAGCTTCACGAACAGGATCTCGGCAAGTTGTTTCGTTGAGTTTATGTTGAACGCTGCTCCTGCCAGTTCATAGATTGTTTTCTCAACAGCAGAAATATTCAGTGCGAGCTTTTTCGACATGATTCCCAGGGACGCCGCATCGATCTTTACGCCGACCCGCTCCATCTCCGCCAGCACCTTCATGAGCGGCATTTCCATGTCTCTGAACAGGGGGTCAAGGTTCTGCTCCTGCAGCAGGGGCGAGAGCTTCTGCTTGAGCCGCAGCGTGATGTCGGCGTCTTCACCGGAGTAGCGGGTTGCGGTCTCGATGTCAACTTCATGAAATCCGATCTGTTTTTTTCCGGAACCCGTGACCTCCTGATAGGTCGTGGTCTTGTGGTTCAGATATTCCAGCGCCAGGGCATCAAGTCCGTGGGACGTTTTCCCCGGATTCAGAAGGTATGAGGCGATCATGGTGTCAAAGGAAAGGCCCTGGACCTCTATGCCGTAGTGACCCAGCACGAGCACGTCGTATTTGATGTTCTGGCCGATCTTCAGGATACCGGCGTTTTCCATAATGGGTTTCAGCTGCTTCAGCACCGGTTCAAGACCGATCTGGCGGGGCGCCCCCAAATAGGCATGGCCCAGCGGTATATAGTACGCCTGACAGGGCTCCACCGCAAAGGAGATGCCGACGAGCTCCGCCTGCATGGGTGAAAGGGACGTGGTTTCCGTATCGAAGCAGAACTCTTTTGACGCCGAGAGCACGGTCAATAAGCGCTGGAAAGCTGTTTCGTCAAGAACGGCCTGGTAATCGGCCTCCTGGTCCGGTTTCTGCACAACGTACTTGAGCAGGGTGGGAAACTCAAGTTCCCGCAGGAGGGCAAGCAGTGCCTGATGGTCAGGCTCCTTCGGCGTGAGCGCTTCGTAGGAAACGTCGAGCGGTATATCGGCATGGAGGCGGGCCAGCTCGCGGCTCAGACGCGCCAGATGTGCGTTCTCCCTAAGCGATTGCCTGAGCTTGGGCCGCGAGAGCTCGTCAAGATGGGAGAGCAGGTTCTCGATGGACCCGTACTGCTTCATCAGCGTTTGAGCGGTCTTTTCACCGATGCCGGGCACACCGGGAATATTGTCCGAGGCATCTCCCATGAGGCCCAGAATCTCGATCACTCCCGCGGGCGGGACGCCGAAGCGCTCCTGAACATCCTGCGATTCATAGATCTTCTCTTTCAGGGTGTCGTACACCCTGATGCGCGGCCCGACGAGTTGCAGAAGGTCCTTGTCTCCGGTGACGATGGTCACGTCCAAGCCGTCAGCTTCGGCTTTGCGCGCCAGCGTGGCGATGACATCGTCCGCTTCCTCCCCCTCCTTGATGAAGACCGGGATGCGAAAGGCTTCGACCAGCTTATGAATGTAAGGTATCTGCGGGACAAGGTCGCGGGGCATGGGGGGTCGGTGTGCCTTGTACCCGGCATATTCGAGGTGGCGGCGGGTGGGGCCTTTGGGATCAAAGACGATCGCGAGGAAATCGGGCGCTCTATCCTTGATGACCTTCAAGAGCATATTGGCAAAACCGAACAC
>JANPMZ010000107.1:0-15883 GCA_031427195.1 Nitrospirota bacterium | reverse complement strand
AAAGAATCCGATGTGCTCATCTCGCCTCAAGTCGGCGGTGTGGCCATGCTCGATTTCACCCAGAAGAAGCGCTGCATGCAGGCGGGGATCGAGGCAACACAGAAGGCCATGCCGGAGATCAGGAAGAAGATCGAGGAATGGGGGAAGAACAAAGCGGCGCAGAAGTAGAAAGTTCTATATAGCTATTCAGATGGTTTGAACTCATAAAGAACAGCGGCACGTTCTGATTTTTCATACCAAACCGTTTCGTCATTCCCGAGCGCTTTAATCGGGAATCCAGAGGTTCTCAACGTCACTGGATCCCCGATAGGGTCATTCGGGGATGACGGAGTATAGGTAGCTGAATCGTTACAATGGTATTTACCCAGGAAGCAGGCCTGCCAGTTGTCGTCACTCCCGTGAAAATGGGAGTTTAGGGAAAGAATGAAGAAGTTTTACGTGTATATAATGACCAGCCGAAGAAATGGGACATTGTACACTGGCGTGACGTCTGACCTGATCAAAAGGGTGTATGAGCATAAGAACGGACTTGCTGAAGGATTTACCAAGAAGTACGGGGTCCATTTCCTTGTCTGGTATGAGATACACCGAACCGCTGATACGGCTTTCAAGCGAGAAAAGCAGATAAAGAAATGGAATCGCTCGTGGAAGTTAGAACTAATTGAAAAAGATAATCCTGAGTGGCATGATCTGTATTGTGGTTTTGTGAATGAACCTGGATTCCCGCTTCCGCGGGAATGACGATATGGTTCGAGATAGGGGTCAATGTAAATCTCTGTGCCTCTGTGGCTACTATTGCTTCTTAAGGGAGTCCCATGCTCAACAAGATCAAGATCATTCTCGAGATGATCAAGTTCGAACACACCATCTTTGCGCTGCCCTTCGCCTTCACCGGCGCGTTGCTCGCGGCAAAAGGACTTCCGACCGGGGGCCAGATCCTCTGGATCACTGTTGCCATGGTGGGCGCGCGTTCTGCCGCCATGGGATTCAACCGTTGGGCGGACCGCACCTTTGATGCCGGGAATCCGCGCACAAAGATACGCGCCCTGCCGCAGGGGCTGGTTACACCGCTTCAGGTGATGGTCTTTACCGTAGTTGCTTCTGCCGTCCTGCTCTTCGCGGCATATATGCTGAACCCGCTCAGCTTTTATCTTTCGCCATTAGCGCTGGCGGTGGTGTTCTTCTATTCCTATACCAAGCGGTTCACGTTCCTTTCACATGCGTTCCTCGGCTTCGCCATAAGCTTAGCTCCCATCGGCGCGTGGATAGCGATCACGGGGAGGATCGAAGGGGCGGCGCTCCTGCTTGGCGCTGCGGTTCTGTTCTGGCTGCTCGGGTTCGACGTCCTCTATGCTTTGCAGGACCGCGAATTCGACGTCAAGGCCGGCCTTCACTCCATTCCTCAACAATTCGGCGTCCGTCGCTCGCTCTGGATCTCCCGCGCGTCGCACACGATCACCATGGCGGCACTTGTCTGCCTCGGCTTCCTCCGTTCCCTGGGACTGTTCTATTATATCGGCGTCGTTATTGCGCTGTTCCTGATCGTTTACGAACACACGCTGGTAAAAGAGAACGATCTCTCCAAGCTCGACATGGCGTTCTTCAACATGAACGGCTATATCAGCGTGACCATATTTATTTTTACCCTCCTCGAGACACTCCTGTGATCTTTCCTGGTGCACGGCGGAAATAACTATGCTTGCGTTTTACAACAGCGTCACAGCACCGCATCTGGACCGGTTTCCCTTGAAAAAAAGGCACAATTCAGGTAAAGTCCCTTTCCATGACAGCTGAGACAAAAAGTACCGCTCCCGGCTGGCGCACAGGCCTTACCCGCAATGTGGTCATTCTCGGTTTTGTCAGCCTGCTGAACGACGGCGCATCCGAGATGATCTACCCGCTGCTGCCCGTGTTCCTGTCGACCGTGCTCGGCGCAGGGCCGGCGGCGCTCGGGATCATCGAAGGCCTTGCCGAGACCACGGCCTCGCTCCTCAAGCTCTATTCCGGCTACTGGTCGGACCGCGTGAAGAAACGCAAGGGCTGGATCGTGGCCGGCTATTCCATCTCGAACGTTATCAGGCCGCTCATCGCTTTTTCATCGTCCTGGCTCCATGTGCTGGCTTTCCGGTTCTCGGACCGTGTGGGCAAAGGGCTCAGGACCTCGCCGCGCGACGCCATCATCGCCGACTCAACGCCAATCGAGTCCCGCGGCCTTGCCTACGGTTTTCATCGCGCCATGGACCACAGCGGCGCCATCGTCGGGCCCCTTGTTGCTACTGCATTGCTGCTCGTTTTCCACGATGACCTCAAGACCATCTTTCTGCTCTCGGTCATTCCCGGCATCCTTGCCGTCTCTCTGCTGCTTTTCGGGCTGAAGGAAAAACAGGCAAAAGCCCCAGTTGTCGCATCAAAAACACCATTCAATTTTCGCGCAGCCTGGAACGAAATGCCCCAAGGCTTCAAAAAATATCTGGTTATCATTCTGATCTTCACGCTCGGTAATTCGACCGATGCGTTCCTTTTACTCAGAGCCCAGCAACTCGGCGTGCCAATCGCACTTCTTCCGATGATCTGGGTCGTGCTCCATATCGTGAAGATGGGCCTCT
This sequence comes from Nitrospirota bacterium, assembly GCA_031427195.1. Taxonomy (GTDB): domain Bacteria; phylum Nitrospirota; class UBA9217; order UBA9217; family UBA9217; genus GWC2-56-14. Next base: position 13,277 of record JANPMZ010000107.1, on the reverse strand, counting down.
CGGTCCCCGGCGGTGTCATCTCCGACCGCATCGGCAGAAAAAAAGTGATCGTTACCGGCTGGGTCGTCTATGCCCTGGTGTATGCGGCCTTTGGCGCGGCAACGCAAAACTGGCATGCCTGGGCGCTGTTCGCCCTGTACGGGATCTACTTCGGCCTGACCGAGAGTGTAGAAAAGGCGCTTGTTGCCGACTTCGCCCCAGCGCATCTCCGCGGTTCGGCCTTCGGCCTCTACCACCTTGTCGTCGGTCTCGGAGCCTTGCCCGCATCGCTCATCTTCGGCCTGGTCTGGCAGAAGTTCGGTTCCGCCGCTGCCTTCGGCATGGGCGCGGGTCTGGCGCTTTTGGCGAGCGTGATGCTCTCCATGCTGGTGATCAGAAAACCGGAAGTGGCGGGCAATCATGCATAGTGATTCGATAGGGGGAATATTCGTATGACCGACCAACAACACAAAGACCCTCTTCACGGCGTCACGCTGGAGATGATGCTTGCCCAGCTGGTGGAGCAGCATGGGTGGGAAAAGATGGGGCAGATCATCGCTATCCGGTGTTTTACGAATGACCCGAGCATTAAGTCCAGTCTGCAGTTCCTGAGGAAAACCCCTTGGGCGAGAACGAAGGTAGAAGAGCTGTATCTGAAGTACAAAAAGAATGTTTTGAAAAAGGCGAAAAATAGGTAGGGTGGGCATTGCCCACCAAAATCAAAACATCGGGGCATCATCGCTTGTCGGACTTTGGTATTATTATGGTGCGCGGTGCGCACCCTACATTGATGTTCGTTGTTTAAAGAAAGAGGTATCTCATGGCAATCTATACCGTAGCGATCACCGGCGCCTCGGGCGCACCCTATGCTCTCAGACTGCTCGAAGTTCTGGTCAAGGGAGGCCACAAGATTTATCTGTCCATCACCGGCGAGGGGCTTTCGATCATGAATGACGAGGCAGGGCTGATGCTCAAAGGCTCGGAGACCGACATCATGTTTGCGCTGGAAAAGCGGCTCGAAGCCAAAGAAGGGCAGATCGAGTATTTCGACGAGGACAACATGTACGCGCCGATCGCAAGCGGGTCGGTCAAGATCGACGCCATGGTCGTGATCCCCTGCTCCATGAAGACGCTGGCATCCATGGCGAACGGTTATGCCTCGACGCTCATCGAGCGCGCAGCCGACGTGACCATCAAGGAGCAGCGGAAGCTCATCATCGTGCCGCGCGAAACGCCGCTTTCCCCCATTCACCTCAGGAACATGCTGACCCTGGCGGACCTGGGATGTCATATCATTCCTGCCATGCCGGGGTTCTATCACCAGCCGAAGCGTGTCAGTGAACTGGTGGATTTTATCGTTGCCCGGGTGCTGGACAGCATGGGGGTAGAGAACGAACTGTCGCCGCGGTGGGGAAGGTAGGGAATTGCGGATTTCGGATTGCGGAATGAGAACCTAAAGTCAGAACCCTGAACCCCGGACCCCGGACCCTAAAATCACCCTACGCGTTATATTCCGTTCCGCCGCTCTCGCCGAGGTTCTTTATCCACGTATCGATCGTTGTCGCATCCTGTTTTGCCAGGACCTCTTCTTCCACGAATACGGGCGCTCCGATCCTGATGGCGACGGCGATGGCGTCGCTGGGCCGCGCATCGATGTGGAACTCTTTGTTGTTCTGGAGCAGGTAGAGTGAAGCGTAGAAGGTGTTGTCGATCAGGTCGCTGATGACGACGCGGGCGATCTCCACCTCCAGCCGGTCGAATATGTTCACCAGGAGGTCGTGCGTGAGCGGGCGGGCGGCCTTGACATTGCTCATTGCCAGGGCGATGGAGTTGCCTTCAGAGGCCCCGATCCAGATCGGCAGGAGTTTTTTCCCCGAATCATCCTTCAGCACAACGATGTAGCTGTTGTTCCTGCTGTCGAACAGAACGGTATTTACGGTCATCTGGACCCACATAGGATGCCTCTTCTCTATTTTTTCAACATACCACACCACCCAACCCAAGTAAAGAGGGATTATTTTTATTGACATTTATCCGATATACGATATACTTTCATGCTCGTAACAGTAGGATAACCAAAGAGAAACAGTAACGCAGGTTCCTTAGGCGTCCCCGCGTTCCCGCCGCCCTGCTATGGCGTTCGGTCAGCTTGAAATCTTTGCCTTCGGCAACAGAGCGCTTTGTTCCGGCGCTGTACCCGCAAAACGAAAGCGCATGAAAAATACCGTAACCGATATTCTGCTTGAAGCGCTTGGTCGGGCAAAGAGCAAGGGTGAGCTGCAGCTCGTTGAAATGCCGGCGATCGTGCTTGAAACTCCGCGCGAGAAGAGCCATGGGGACCTGGCCACGACGCTTGCCCTGACCCTGGCAAAAGCGGAGTCCAAGGCCCCGCGGAAGATCGCCGAGATCATCGTCAGCAACATCCAGGACACCGGAGGCATTATCTCCAAGACGGAGATCGCCGGGCCCGGATTCATCAATTTTACCTTTAAGCAGGACCGCTGGCAGCAGACGCTCTTTGAAATAGATGCCGAAGGCGCAGAGTACGGATTGCGTAATATCGGCAAAGGCGAGAAGGTGCTCGTCGAATTTGTGAGCGCCAATCCCACGGGCCCGCTCCACGTGGGCCACGGGCGGGGCGCTGCTCTGGGCGATGCTCTTGCGAACCTGCTTTCCGCCGTGGGCTATGATGTTTCCCGCGAGTTTTACATCAATGACGCAGGCAGGCAGATCCGTCTGCTGGCCCTCTCGGTCTGGACGCGGTATCAGCAGTCTCTTGGCAATGACGTGCCCTTTCCCGAAGACGGCTACCACGGCGGCTACATCGAGGAGCTCGCGCTGGCCTTTGCCAAACTGCACGGCAACAAATTTCTCAAGGTCCCCTTTGATGATTGCGTCGATGCGTTCGGCGATTTCGGCAAAGAGGCCATGCTCGTTGACATCAGGGCCGATCTCGAATCCTTTGGCGTGCGTTTCGATACCTGGTTCAGCGAAGCAAGTCTGCTGAAGGACAATTCAGTGAAGCAATCCATTGAAGAGCTTCTGGAGAGCAGGAACATGTATGAACAGGACGGGGCGCTCTGGCTCCGTTCGACCCTCTTTGGCGACGACAAGGATCGGGTGGTGGTGAAGAAGGACAAAAGCTACACCTATCTGGCCACGGACATCGCGTACCACCGGAACAAACTGGCGCGGGGGTTCAAATCGCTCGTGAACATCTGGGGCGCCGACCACCATGGGTACATCCCGCGCGTGCAGGCGGTGATCCAGGCTTTCGGCCATCCGAAAGATTCGCTTCATGTGCTGCTGGTGCAGCTGGTGGCGATCCTGCGCAATGGCCAGCCCGTGCCCATGTCAAAGCGCGCGGGAAATTTTGTGACGCTGCGCGAAGTGGTGCAGGACGTGGGCAGCGATGCGGCCCGGTTCATCTTTTTGACGCGCCGCTCCGACAGCCACTTGGACTTCGACCTCAATATCGCCAAGGAACAGTCCCGGGAGAACCCGGTCTACTATGTACAGTACGCTCATGCGCGGATCGCAAGCTTGTTCCGCGAGGCCGAGACCCGGGGCATCGCCATTCCAACGAAAGATGCGGTGAATATCTCGCTCCTCAGCTTTGAAGAAGAGCAGAACATCATCAAGGCCCTGGCAAAATATCCCGAGGTCGTGGAAGAAGCGGCCCTGGCGTACGAGCCGCACCGGCTCACGTTCTATCTGCAGGACCTGGCAGGGCTGATGCACAATTATTACTTCAAACACCGGGTCATCACCGAGGACGCAGCCCGGACGGCAGCCATGCTCTTTCTTATGAAGCAGGTGAAGACGGTGATTAAGAGCGCGCTCACGATCCTGGGAGTGAATGCGCCGGAGAAGATGTGAGAGCAGGGGCCAGTAGCCAGGGTACAGTAGTCAGGGTTAAAAGTCCTGGACCCCGGACCCTGGACCCCGGACCCTGATATGTTCAGCTTTAGGTTAATTAAAAAAGATACGGAATCCTCGGCACGCAGGGGCGAGTTTACCACGTCGCACGGCACGGTTCAGACGCCGGTCTTCATGCCGGTGGGGACGCAGGCAACGGTCAAGACGCTGTCCCCGGACGACCTGAAGAGCATGGGCGCCGAGATCATCCTGTCGAACACGTATCACTTGTTCCTGCGGCCCGGCCACGAACTGGTCCGCGATTTCGGACAGCTGCACGGGTTCATGGCCTGGGACCGGGCGGTCCTGACCGACAGCGGCGGGTTCCAGGTCTTCAGCCTGGCGGAACTCCGGAAGATCACGGAAGAAGGCGTGACGTTCCAGTCGCCCGTGGACGGCGGAGCCAAGCACCTGCTGACGCCCGAGTATGCGATCGAGATCCAGGAAGCGCTGGGGGCCGACATCATCATGGCCTTCGACGAGTGCATTCCCTTTCCCGCAACGCATGATTATGCGCGGGAATCAGTGGAACGGACGCAGCGCTGGGCAAAACGCTGCAAGGACGCGAAGAAAGACACGGGCCAGGCGCTCTTCGGCATTGTCCAGGGAGGCATGTACCCGGAACTCCGCAAACAGTCGGCCGAGGGGCTTCTGGACATCGGCTTCGACGGCTACGCCCTGGGCGGTCTGTCCGTGGGCGAGACAAAGCCGCTCATGTATGAAATGCTGTCAGCCTCGGCGCCGTCACTTCCGGAGGACAAGCCGCGGTATCTGATGGGCGTCGGCACCCCGGAGGATCTGGTCGAAGGCGTCGACCGCGGCATCGATATGTTCGACTGCGTCATGCCGACCCGGAACGCCCGGAACGGCACGTTCTTCACGTCATTCGGCAGGGTCGTGATCAAGAACGCCCGGTACGAGCGGGACAAACAGCCCATCGATCCGGCGTGCGGCTGCTACACGTGCAGGACCTTTACGCGGGCCTATATCCGGCATCTCTTCAACGCCGGCGAGCTGCTTGCCCTGCGGCTCGGCACGATCCATAATGTATATTTCTACCTGAACCTGATGCAAAACGTCCGGCTGAGCATCGAGCAGGGACGGTTCAATGAGTTCAAGAAAGAATTTTTGGCGAAACGGCGGTCGGAAGAATAGTCCCATTCAATCATCAAAATTCAATATTCAAAGGGAACACCTGATGAATGTTGCATCTTGAATTTTAAATAGTCCTTAAGGAGGAACACATGTTCATAGCTACAGCATATGCAATGGGAGCATCGGGAGGCGACGCAGCAGCGCCGTCCGGCGGCGGCGCATCGGGTCTTATCATGATGGCCGTTATTTTCGCGATTTTCTATTTCATTCTCATCCGTCCGCAGCAGAAGAAAATGAAAGATCACAAAAAGATGGTGGAAGAACTCAAGAAGGGCGACGAGGTCATCGTCGGCGGCATTTACGGCACGGTCGAGAACGCCTCGCCCGGCTCCGACACCCTGACGGTCAGGATCGCCGACGGGGTCAAGGTCAAGGTCATCCGCGGCTCCGTGGCCCACGTGATCGTGGAAGGGCAGGAGAAGCCGAAAGAGTAGAAGCATGTTTTGCCGCTCAAGCGCCGGGGCGCGAAGGGTCCACGCTTTCCTTTCCGTCTTTGCGATTTTGCGGCTGAATATTATTGTAAGAATCCAGCAGGAGGCGATTCAATGAAAAAGAGCATTCGATGGAGAATGGCGCTCATGGCCTTATCGGTTGTGGTCGCGGTGTTTTTGTTCCTGCCGTCCACGCCGCTGTCGGCCAATCTGCCGCAGTGGTGGCATCAGAGCGTACCCAAGATCTCGCTCGGACTGGACCTCAGGGGGGGCAGCCACCTCGTGATGGAAGTGGAGACGGCCAAGGCCGTGGAAGCGTCGGTCGATAACATTGCGGCAGACCTCCAGACCACGGCGGCATTGCAGGGTCTGTCTGTCATGTTCACCAGGACCGGCCAGGAGATCACTGCTAAATTTGCCGACACCCTTGATGAAAAGGTGGAGAAGCTGATCAACACCTATGCCATCCTCGAGTATAAGTTGCGAGCAAAGGGCGAGCTGACCTACGGACTCAAGCAGGCGGAAGTTAAGCGCCTGAAGGAGAATGCCGTGCAGCAGGCTTTGGAAATCACCCGCCGGCGCATCGACAAGTACGGCGTTGCTGAGCCACTAATCTACAAACAAGAAAACGATCAGATCGCACTGCAGCTTCCGGGCATCAAGAACCCCCAGGAGGCGATCTCCTTCATCAAGACCGCGGGCAGACTGGAGTTCAAACTGCTGAACACGGAGGGCGATCTCCAGCAGGCCCTTGTCGGCAAGGTCCCGGCTGACAGTGAGGTGCTCTACGGCGAGGAGGTGGACCAGACGGGCAAGATTGTGCGAATTCCCAACCTGGTCTACAAGAAGACCCTGCTTACCGGCGATCGGCTGAAAGAGGCCAAGGTTGGGATCGATGACCGCGGCAGGCCGGCGATCTCCATTTCCTTTGACGGCCAAGGCGCGGAGATTTTTGGACGGGTCACGGGCGAGAATGTGGGCAAACAGATGGCCATCGTGCTCGACAATGTCGTGCACTCGGCGCCACGGATTCAGGACCGGATCTCGGGCGGCGACGCCCAGATCACGGGCAGCTTCACGCATGAAGAAGCGGCCAAGCTCGCGATCGTGCTGCGCGAATCGCTGCCGGCCCCGATGAAGATCATTCAGAACGTCACCGTGGGGCCGTCGCTCGGACAGGATTCGATCAACAATGGCGTGCGCGCCGCCTTGTTCGGTGTGCTCTTTGTAGTGATCTTCATGGTGGTCTACTACCGCATGTCCGGCCTGATCGCGAACTATGCCATCATCCTGAACCTGGTCCTGCTTCTGGGCGCCATGGCGCTTCTGAATGCCACGCTCACTCTGCCGGGCATCGCGGGCATTATTCTCACGATCGGCATGGGCGTCGATTCCAACGTGCTCATGTTCGAGCGCATTCGGGACGAGCTCCTGTCCGGCAAAGCGCCGCGCGCCGCAGTGGACGCCGGGTACGACAAGGCGTTCCTTACGATCCTCGACTCGCATGTGACGACCTTGATCACCGCCGCGGTGCTCTTCATGTTCGGCACCGGCCCGATCAAGGGTTTTGCCGTGACGCTGAGCCTCGGCATCCTGATCAACCTGTACTCGGCGCTGGTCGGGACCAAGGTGATCTTCGACATCATCAACGCCAAATGGAAGCTGGAGAAATTGAGTATATAACATCAAGTAAGTCTAAATGTACCGCGGAGGCGCAGAGACACGGAGAAAAGCCATATGCCAGGCAATCTTCTCCCTGAACCTCGTACCTCAGGCGCAGATCAGGATTTCTAAATTTTCATGGTCGTACTCGGAGGGGAAAATGCTTCAAATTCTACATAAGACCAATATCGATTTCATGGGATGGAAGAACGTTTCGTTTACCATCTCCGCCCTGTTCATTGCGCTGGGGCTTGTCGGCCTTGTGCAGATTGGTCGGCAGAAGGCCAACCTCGGCATCGACTTTGTCGGTGGCACCACGGTGCAGCTCAGTTTCAAGGAAAGCCTGCCGATCGACAAGGCGCGCGTTGCGCTCGAAAAGAACGGCTTCCCGGGCGCCTCGATCCAGAAAGTGGGCGAGGGGAACAGTATTCTGATCAAGGTGCGTGAGTCCGAGGGGACGTCGGACAAGATCCAGACGATCTTCAAACAGGAATTCCCGGGCAACCTCTATGATCCCGACAGCATGAAGATCACGGAGATCGGGCCGGTGATCGGAAAGGCCCTGCAAAAAGACGCCCTTGTTGCGGCGGGAGTCGCGCTCTTAGCGATCATTCTCTACATCGCGCTGCGGTTTGAGTTCAAGTTCGGCGTGGCAGCGGCGTTTGCGACCTTCCATGATATCATGGCCGTGCTCGGCATCTTCTACCTCCTGAACTGGGAGATCAACCTGCTGATCGTGACGGCGCTGCTGACGCTCGCCGGGTATTCGCTCACCGACACCGTGGTGGTCTTCGACCGGATCAGGGAGAACCTGAAGAAGGTCAATCGCGATCCCCTGCCGAAGCTGGTGAACAACAGCATCAATGAAGTGCTGTCGCGCACCATCATCACCTCGCTGACCGTGGTGCTGGTGCTCATTCCGCTCGCGCTGTTCGGCGGGGATGTACTGCACGACTTCTCGATAGCCCTCCTCATAGGCGTGTTTGTCGGGTCCTATTCCTCGATCTTCGTGGCAAGCCCCATCCTCGTGGTGTGGCACGCGAAGGCGGGCGGACGGCTGATCGGGAAGTAAACACAGGTAAAAAATCATTGGACACGGATTGACACGGAAAGATCGAATAAGGTTTGGGCTAAAAACAAGAGCCTCTCTTTATCCGGCTTTTTCCGATGTTATCCGTGTTCAAACATTTTTTGGCTTTGGTATTTCATGACGGTTTCCTCTCACTCAATCCGGATTGCCGGCGCCGACGCTCAAGTGCTCACAGATTCCGACCTGCTGCAGCTCACCTGCGGCGCAACCGGGTGCGGCTCCACCTGCTGCAAAGCGACCGCACCCATCGTGCTGAACCCCTACGAGATCGCCAGGATCTCCAAAGCGTTCGGCATGTCCTACGAGGACCTGCTCGACGTTCTCGACACGGACCGCGCGAAGGGCTTCCCGCTCGTCATGCTGCCGCGCGACCCGGCCTGCTATTTCTGGACCGCGACGGGCTGCCGGATCTACGAAGCGCGTCCGCTTGCCTGCCGCCTGTTCCCGCTCGGCAGGGTCTTCGAAAACGACCGGTCGCATATCGTGCTCCCTGAAGTGAACCGCTGTTCCGGTCTCGTGCCAACACCAGCAAAAACGATTGCAGCCTATCTTCAGGAGCAGGACACGGCACTGTTTATCACGATGGCCGATCGCTGGATCGAATTCGTGTCCGAGATCGAATATTTGCCGCTCCAGGACACGCCGGTCACGTCCGTGGCTTTTCATATGCTGGTCTACAGCCCCGACACGCCGCCTGCCACGGGCCATACCGATCCATCGGCCTCGCTCGAAGACCGCTTCCTCCTGCGGCTTGCAACAGCCAAAGTTCAGCTTCCCCGTTTTCTCCGATCGGCCTGACGTTCTCCGTGTCCCATCCCCCGGCGGACCATGACCTGTCACCGCACGTAAGTTCTTCTCATTAAAAATCATGGTAACTGCAATTTGAGACGTGAAGCCTCGATCAGGTGATTATTACCTTGTAATAAAATGCAACCGGGTATATCTTTTTTCCAGAGATGCTGGATCTTCAAACGACCCCTTCATCTTCAGGGGTTGCTTTATGTTCGTAACACGATTACTCGCAGGGTGAGTGCGGCAAAATAGATTAAGCCTCGTGTTATAATATTCTGATCGGATAAATAATGAAAACTATGCACATTGCCAAAATCGCCCGCCCGAAATTGTCCGCAATCGTCAAACGCGACAGATTGTTCAACCAGCTCGACCAGGCACGGCAAAAGCCAGTCGTATGGATCGAAGCGCAGGCGGGTTCCGGCAAGACCACACTCGTCGCCGACTGGCTGGAATCGCGCAAACTTCCCTGCCTCTGGTATCAGATTGATGAAGGCGACGCCGACATCGCGAGTTTCTTTTATTACATGGGCATGGCGGCGAAAATCGTCGCGCCGCGATACAAAAAATCGCTGCCCCTGATGACCCCGGAATATCTCCAGGGCATTCCAGTTTTCACCCGGCGTTATTTTGAAGAGCTGTTCCGCCGCCTTGCCGCCACTTCGGTAAAAGGGAGCGACGCGGGATTTGTCATTGTCCTCGACAATTATCAGGATGCGCCGCCCACCTCCGGTTTTCATGACATGATGGCCCACGGACTGGATGCGATACCCGAGGGAATAACGTTCGTGATTCTGAGCCGCGCTGCCCCGCCGCCCCAACTCGCCCGGCTCCAGGCGAACAACCGGCTGCACGTGATCGGCTGGGACGATGTACGCTTTACCCGTGAAGAATCATTGGGCTTGCTGGAGACGCGAGTCCATGGCAAGGCCACGCCCGAGGCACTGGCTATGCTGCACGATAAAACAGAGGGGTGGGCCGCAGGCCTGATCCTTCTGGCAGGGGCGGGCATGGAAGCATCTATAACTTCGTCGCCTGCCAACCTTACCCCGGACAAGCTCTTCGACTATTTCGCAAACGAGATATTCAACAAAACCGACTCTTCCCTTCAGGATGTTTTGCTCAAGACCTCCTTCCTGCAAAAAATAGATTCGGTGATGGCCGAAAAACTCACCGGAAACGCAATGGCTGGTCAGATTTTGGAGCGCATGAGCCGGGACCATTATTTCACCCAGAAGTATGGGCAAGTATACCAATACCAACCGTTGTTCCGGGAATTTTTGCGGAGCCGCGCGCAAACAAATTTTTCTTCCGCCGACATTGTTGCGTTGCAGCGAAAAGCCGCCGAGCTTCTGGAGCAGTCCGGGAGCGGAGAAGAAGCAGTCGAGCTCTTTCTTGATGCAACGGATTGGGACGGAGCGGAGCGTATGGTTCTCAACCAGGCCCCGGCATTGGTGTCGCAGGGCAGAAGCCACACCCTTGAAGGCTGGTTGCATCGCCTGCCGCCTGAATATCTCAACAATTCGCCCTGGTCGCTCTACTGGTTCGGCATCTGCCGGATTGCCTATAACCCGGCTGAGGCGCGCGGATATCTGGAAAAGGCTTTTCCGCATTTCAAGAAAGAAAAGAACGTCCCGGGGGTGTTTCTCGCCTGGGCAGCTATTATCGATACTATTATTTACGAATGGAGCGATTTCCGTCCTCTTGACCATTGGATCAAGGAAGCCGAAGACCTCATTACCGAATACCCCGGGTTTCCTTCTCCGGAAATCGAAGCGCGAGTGGTGGGGGGGATGCTCAGCGCGTTGGCATGGTGGCAAAGCGGCCATCCTGATTTGCCCCGGTGGGCCGAAAAAGCAAAACTCATTGTTCTCCATCATCCCAGCATCGAACTGCGGGTAATGCTGGGCAATAATCTTCTTCTCCATTATTTTTTCAGCGGCGCGTTCGCTCAAGCCTCTTTATTAATGGAGGTATTGAAACCGCTCAGCAATTCAAAAGAAAGCACCCCGCTCACCCATCAGTATTGGTTTATCGTGGAAGTTATGTATGCCGGGTTACTGAAGGTGGACAACAAGGCCTGTGTGCAAGCAGTGACAAAAGGCCTGAAACACGCGCAAGAGCACGGCATCCACCTGCTGGACTTTCAACTCCTTGGCATGGCTGTATATAGCGGTATAACGCAGGGAGATCCGGAATTCGCGCGCATGTGCCTGGAGAAAATGGCGGAAATAAACAGCCCCAGAACCATTGATCAGGCTTTCTTCCACTATCAGACGGCATCCCTGGCCTGGTGTCTCGGTGATTTAAAAAAATCCATCGAACACGGCAAGCTCGCCCTGCAAATTATCGAGCCAACCGGTTGCAATATGCCGTTCTCCATATCTCTGATGGAAACGTCGTTGACTTTATTTGACGATGGTCAACACGAAGAAGCAAAGCGTTATCTGGCAAAGCACGATGAGCTTGCGCACACGACGCCATTCATTACCTATACGCGCTTGCTCTATGGCGCCAGATTCGCCTTTGAGCTGGGTGAAGAAGAGCAAGGTCTTGCTTTGCTGAAACAGGGACTGACAATAGGCTCACGGCAGGGTTATGTAAATATGTACCGCTGGCATGACCGCACCATGGCCCGCTTGTGCGCCAGGGCACTCGAACACAATATTGAAACCGCTTATGTGCTGAAACTTATCCGGACAAGACATCTTGTCCCGGAAGATTCGGTAGAACACTGGCCCTATCCGATCAAGCTTTACACCCTGGGCCGCTTCAGCATCGAGCTCGACGGCAAACCAATGCGCTTCGTCGGCAAGGTGCAGAAGAAACCGCTCGAACTGCTCATGGCGCTGGTGAGCTTCGGCGGGCGCGAGGTGAGCGAGGCGCATTTGTGCGAAGCGCTTTGGGAAGGCGCCGAGGCGGACGCCGCGCATACCGCGTGCGCGATGGCGCTGCACCGCCTGCGCAAGCTGCTTGGCGACGAAGACGCCGTGCTCCTGAGCGACAACCGAGTAAGCCTCAATCCCGCAAAATTCTGGGTCGACGCCTGGTTATTCGAGCGTGTCGTGGCCCAGGCCGGAAGCGGGACGCCGAGCGCCATCGAGGTGCAACGCGTGTTGAATCTGTACCAGGGTACCTTTCTGGGCGAGGCCGCGTCTGCCCCCTGGGCGCTGGCCGCACGCGAGAAATTACGCGCCAAATTTCTGCGCTTTGCCGTGCAGGCAAGCAGCTGTTGCCTGCACGAAGGCCGCCATGAACAAGCCATGCGGCTGATAGATTTGGGGCTGGAAGCGGAGCCGTTGGCCGAAGAACTCTATCGCAGCCGCATGCGTTGCGAGGCCGGCTCGGGTCGGCGAGCCGAGGCCCTGGCCACTTATCTGCGTTGCGAAAGGATGCTTGCCACCGTGCTTGGCATTGAACCCTCCGACGAAACCCGACTGCTTTACCAGGCTTTGAGAGAGAACCGTCCACTGCCATAGTGGTCTATGCAACATAGCTACTATTCCGTTTATTTTGAACATTATCCCAATCCGTTACCTATCTGTTACCTCCCTTGTAATAAAATTCATTCAGATTCAACTATCTTGCTTTAAAGGAGAATAACCATGAAAGCGAATGCAAATCTGAAACAGAAGTTCCTGCGTACTGTCCTGGGTGGCATGGGGGTTCTGATGTTGTTGTCCGCCCCGAGTGCCTTTGCCTTTCCCGCCACTGGGACCTGTGCGATGCTGGTCACCAAGCCCGTGCCGTACGGGGCGACTATTCCACATTCAACCGGCTATAACATTCTCGCGACGCTGACTTTCACAAGCGCTACGACCGGCACCGTTAGCTATGTTAGTGTTATGGCGAATTACACCACTGGCGGAGTCTCTGCTTCGCCCGATAGTACCGGAAGCTTTCCATTTACCATAACGGCAGGCCCCGCCGCCCTTGCCGGTTCGAAGACATTCTCGTTCACCGACACAGTCAATGCCTCTACCGTTACTGCCAACATGTATGCCGTGAACGGGGATAAAACCATTCTGGTGCAAGGGGCCAATGACCTGTTCAGCGGCGTCTGCCAATTCTGAGGAGGATTGCCATGAAATCAATCACACAGTTTGGATTGGCCTTGACGGCGGCAGCGCTGCTGATCGTGGCTGGCTGCAGCGGGGGCTCCTCGGCAGCACCGGTACCGGCACCGGCACCGGCCGACACGACGGCCACCACTTCTTCGGTGGCCGTTACAACCATTTTGACTACGCAGT
>JANPMZ010000106.1:0-6086 GCA_031427195.1 Nitrospirota bacterium | reverse complement strand
CATCGCAGTGAGCACTGGGTCGTGGTTGCGGGTACCGCACGGGTCACGAACAACGACAAGGTCTACGATGTCCATCCGAACGAAAGTACGTATATCCCCGTTTCGGCCAAACACCGCCTGGAAAATCCCGGCAAAGTGCCGCTGCAGATCATCGAGGTCCAGAATGGTGAGTATCTCGGCGAAGATGACATCGTCCGGTATGATGACGATTACCGCCGGCATGAAAAGAATAATCGCAGCCCATTGCCGTCAGTGATAAAAAAATGAGCGATATGATCAACACTGACATCTTCCGTGAATACGACATCCGCGGCATTGCTGAACGCGATCTGACCTCACCGGTCATAGAAATGCTGGGACAGGCCTTTGCCGCTTATGTGCGGCCGAAGAAGGTCACGACCGTCATCGTGGGCTATGATGCCCGCTTGAGTTCCCCGAGATTGTGCGATGCTATAGTACAGGGGCTTACGACCGCCGGCATTGATGTGACGATCATTGGCCTCTGTCCAACGCCTGCGCTTTATTTCTCGCTGTTTCATCTCAAGCCGGGCGCGGGGGTGATGATCACCGGAAGCCATAACCCCGCTGAGTTCAACGGTTTCAAGCTCTGTGTTGGCAAAGATACTATCTATGGTGAAGAGATCCAGAAACTGAAACGGATCATGGTTGAGGGGGCAGGGGAGAATAAACAGGGTCCAGGGGTCAGGGGTCAGGGGTCGGGAGATAAAGGACAGGAGTCAGGAGTCAGGACACAGGAGACAGGAGATAGGGCGAAGGGCGGTAAAACCAAACCCGGAACAGTCGGCCATTGGTCCATCATGCCGGATTACATAGCGTATCTCAAAGATTTATTCACGACTCTTCGCGATGTTCAGCTCAAGGTTGTTCTGGATTCAGGGAACGGGACTGCGGGACTTGCAGCGCCGGAGATCCTTCGCGCCATGGGTTGTGAGGTCATTGAGCTCTTCTCTGAACCGGACGGCAGGTTCCCCAACCATCATCCTGACCCCACGGTTCCGAAAAACCTTTCAGTGCTGATCGAAACGGTCAGGACAACCAGGGCCGAGCTCGGCATCGCCTTTGACGGGGATTCCGACAGGATCGGCGTTGTTGATGAACAGGGAAATATTCTCTGGGGCGACCAGCTTATGGTCATATTTTCCCGGGACATTTTGCGGAACATGCCGGGAGCGACCTTTGTGTCCGAGGTCAAATGCTCGCAAACCATGTATGACGACATCCGGAGCCACGGTGGGACCGCGATCATGTGGAAAACCGGCCATTCCCTGATCAAGGCCAGGATGAAAGAGGTCCATGCTGCCATGGCAGGGGAGATGAGCGGTCATTTGTTTTTTGCGGACCGGTATTTCGGCTTTGACGACGCTATTTATGCGGCGTGCCGAATCGTGGAAATACTCAAGAAGCTCAAAAACGCACAGAGCACGTCAGGCGCGCTTAGTTCGCTCCTTGCCGATCTTCCCAAAACCTTCAATACGCCCGAGATCAGATTTGATTGCCCGGATAACATCAAGTTCAAGGTCGTTGACAAAGTTAAATCGATATTTGATCAGCCTGCTGATTTGCCGCTGCAACCACGGGAGATCATCGCGGTTGATGGTCTTCGGGCTGTCTTTAATGATGGGTGGGGTCTTATCAGGGCATCAAATACACAACCGGTACTGGTGATGCGCTTCGAGGCAGATTCTACTTCATCGCTCGACAGGATACAGGCCATGATGCAGGATATTGTGCATCGCGTGATCAAGGAAACGTCATGATCTGCCCTGACTGATACAACTGCCCCCCTTTATGGAGAAAGAAGGGGTGGGTTGAGTCGCTGGTAAAAACGTTCGTCTATCAGCCCGCTTGCCGGGGGGGGGGGACGTCCGCTTCAGCCGAGCCCACGCACATCTGCGCCGATGATAAAATCTATTAGTACTGCCAGAGGTGCACTTGCTTTTTAATTCATACGAATATCTCTTCTTGTTCCTGCCGATAACGGTGCTGGTATACTTTCTGCTTAACAAGCAAAAGCTTACCACGGCCGCGACCGCATGGCTTGTTTTCGCTTCCCTCTTCTTCTACGGCTGGTGGAACGTAAAATATGTTGCACTGATCGTCGGCAGCATTATTTTCAATTTTGCCGTCGGAACAGGGCTCAGAACGGTTGGCGACGAAAAGATAAACACCGTGCAGCGGAAGACAATACTGCTCTTCGGCATCGCGGTGAATGTTTGCCTGCTTGGCTATTATAAATACACTGATTTTTTTATCACGAACATCAATGCGCTTGCCGGATGGCACCTGGACTTTCAGAAGATCATTTTGCCCCTGGGGATCAGTTTTTTTACCTTTACACAGATCGCGTTCCTGGTGGACTCCTATTACGGCAAGGTGAAAGAATATGACTTCCTGAGATACTCTTTGTTCGTAACGTTTTTCCCGCACCTCCTGGCAGGCCCCATCATCCACCACAAGGAAATGA
The DNA here is from genome assembly GCA_031427195.1 of Nitrospirota bacterium. Lineage (GTDB taxonomy): Bacteria > Nitrospirota > UBA9217 > UBA9217 > UBA9217 > GWC2-56-14. The sequence goes on along the minus strand of JANPMZ010000106.1, from coordinate 3,601 downwards.
TGCCGCAGTTCGCTTCCCTGAGGAACAGGGTCCTGAACTACAAAAGCCTGTCCTTGGGGATATATCTGTTCTTCATCGGATTGTTCAAAAAGATCGTCATTGCGGACCAGCTTGCTCCGGTTGCGAACTTCGGATTCGATAAGATGCAGAATCTGACCTTGATCGAAGCCTGGGTAACGAGCTTGTCCTATACGCTCCAACTCTACTTTGATTTTTCCGCCTACACGGACATGGCCTTGGGCGCGTCGCTCATGTTCAATATACGCCTTCCGTTTAACTTCGACTCTCCCTACAAGGCCACGGACATTGCCGATTTCTGGAGACGATGGCATATGACGCTCAGCAGGTTCCTGAGGGACTACGTCTATATTCCGCTGGGCGGCAACCGGGCAGGGGATGTCAGTACCTATGGGAACCTCATGGCAACGTTCGTGATCGGCGGCATCTGGCATGGAGCAGGATGGACCTTCGCGTTCTGGGGTTTTCTGCATGGCGCCGGGACCGTGATCCATCGGATCTGGTCGAAGCTCGGCATCAAGCTGCACCGGGCTCTGGCCTGGTTTATCACGTTCAACTTCGTGAACATCGCATGGGTCTTTTTTCGCGCCAAAACCTGGGATGACGCGATCAAGGTTCTGGCCGGCATGTTCGGGCTGAACGGGATAAAATTCGGGAACTCCCTGGCTAAAATAGATTTTTTCCAGGAAAAGGGGATCGTATTCGGTAAACTTTTTCATGATTCCGTCGAGAGGAACACGCTGCCGCTCCTGATTATATTATTCATCGTGCTGCTCACTGCAAAAAACTCGGACGAGATGCTGAGTAAATTTCAGCCAACCTGGAAAACCGCGTTGTTTACGATCGGTATAGCCACGTACACGCTCCTCAGCATGAACCGCGTGACGGAATTCCTGTATTTCAATTTCTAACCATGGCGAATATCTTTAAAAAGTGGTTCCTGGGACTTGTAGGGTTTTTGATCTTGTTTATCAGTGTCAACGCCGGTACCTGGCATTTTTTCACCAGGGACATCCTGACCTTTGATAACTATTACAACGGCGGCCTCGACAGGATGGGGTACCTTGTCGGTTCCAAGCATTACCGGAATCCCGAAACCACGCTTCCCCGCACCCATCTCGAAAACAAGCAATATCATGGTCAGCACATCGACGTGCTGACCATTGGAGACTCCTTCTCCAATGTGAAAAATAACGGCAGAGACCCGCTCTATCAGTCCTGGATCGCATCGCTGTATAATCTCGACGTATTAAACATGCAGCCCATTAATGCGAATATGCTGCAGACCGTCATTATGATGGTGAACAGCGGCTATCTGGACCGCATCAAACCGCGATTCATCATTATAGAGACTGTTGAGCGTCATTGCATTTTGCTGTATTATAAAAAAGTTGACCTCAAGGCTAACATGCCTTATCAGGATATCGATGAGCATTTTCGGACCGCCCAATTGGTTTCCAACAATCCGGCAAAAAGCTTTATCAATACCGGCAATTTCATGTTCCTCATAAACAGCATCCTGTATAAATATTCCGACAACGCCTTTTTCTCTGATGTCTACGCCATGGACCTGAACACTTCTTTGTTCAGCGTTATAAACGACCGGCGCTTGCTGTTCTATAAAGACGATCTCCATTACCTTCCGCTCGCATCAAAAGAGAACGTACGGGCACTGAACGATACGTTAAACGGCGTTGCGGAATTGTTGCTCAAAAAAGGCATTACCCTGTACTTTATGCCGGCTGCTGATAAATATAACATCTATACAGACTACATAGTGAACAATCCGTATCCCCAAAGCACTTTTTTCGAGCTTCTTCGTCCGGTGCCCAAAAAATATACTTTCGTCGATACCAAGGCAATTTTGTCTCAAGCAGTCAAGGAGGGAGAGAAAGATATTTATTATGTCGACGACACCCATTGGAGTTGGCAAGCTTCGAAGCTGATCGCAGAGAGCATGCGTTTTACAGGACGGATATGAGCGCCGGGACCATCAACGGATCATTTAAAAAATGGTTTTTTGTCTCGATTATTTGCACCCTGACGGTGGTCAGCATAATTGTGCTCATAAATTGTATTGTCGATACCTATGGCATTTTGCGAGATGATTTTTCAAGGCAAGTTCGCGAACCGAACCAACGATTTGTAAAAATGAAGTATCTTCTTAGCCATAAGAACAAATACGATTCATTTCTGTTTGGTTCTTCAAGGGCATTGCATATCGACAATAAAAAGATACAAAATGGCATTTATTACAATATGGGATATTCAGAAGGGGTGCCCAAAGACCATCTGGAGAACATCAAACTGCTCATGCAGCACGGTGTTCACATAAAGAATGTCGTCATCGCACTGGATGATTTTTCATACCGGATCGATCCTGATCAGCATCTTTTCGATCTTCTCCAACAGCCGCATTACCTGATTTCAGGGAAGCGTAAAGTTCATCTTTACAGCGAGTATTTTTTGAAAATACATCGGTTTGCCCCCTCGCTTCGCGATTACCTTCAGTTTAATTATGGTAGCCGTAATAGGTCAACATCTAAAAAGTACACATACGACATCTCTGATTCAGGTCGAGTGTTCTGCTCGACCTGCGACAGTGAAATAGAGAACGATGTAGAGAAGCATAACAATGATCCGAAATTTACGAAGCCATATCATTATGATGGAGATAATCTGTCAAGCGCTCTTCGTGACGTGGGAGATATTGTCGGACTGGCAAAAAAACATAAATTCAATCTGCTTGTGTTCATGAATCCCATCCATCATACGACCTATCGCGACACCGATCTGCCGCTTTTTTCCGCTTTTAAAAAGCGCCTCTCCGCGATGACGGATTACTATGATTTCAGCGGTTTGAATACGATAACCACAAATAATTATTATTACTATGAAACATCGCATTACCGCGCGAAGGTTGGCGACATGATTCTGAGCAAGGTCTTCGGATACCCGCGGGTCGCGGTCCCTGATGATTTCGGGGTACTGGTTAACCGTCAAAATGTAGACGAACACCTGATGCGATTACAGCGACAACTCACTTCCTTTGAACGTAGGGACAAGCGAGCGACAACAAGTCTCATCAAGGAGCCTACCCAATGAACATATCGGTAATCGTCCCAACCTATAACCGCCCCAAGGCCCTGAAACTCTGCCTCCTGAGCCTTGCCTCCCAGAGTGTTCTGCCATCCGAAGTGCTCATTTCGGACGATGGCAGCGGTCCGGAGACCAGGGACATGGTGCATGAACTCCAGGCCTCGCTCAAACACCGTTTCCCCATCAAGCACGTATGGCAGGAGGATGTCGGTTTCAGAAAGCCCCGGATCCTGAACGAAACGGTACGCCAATCCTCGGGAGACTATCTGATCTTCATTGACGGCGACTGCATGGCCCACCGTCATTTTGTCAAGGCCCACCGCGACTACAGCTCTCCTGATGCGGTCTTGAGCGGCAAGCGCGTTGAGATCGGTGAGATGTTAAGTTTAAAATTGCAGGAAAGCGGGAAGGTAGTGAATCGGTTTACTTTCCGTCTTCTCTGGGACGCTGCAAGGCGTCGTTCGCGCAGAGTGGCGGAATCAAT
>JANPMZ010000105.1:0-3437 GCA_031427195.1 Nitrospirota bacterium | reverse complement strand
TTATTTGTAATTTGCTATTTGGTTCTTGGAGCTTGCTTTCCCTTCACCACCAGCACGGCGCAGGACGCGAGCACGATCACCCGCTCGGCCACGCTGCCCATGAGCAGCTTGTCAATGCCTGTCTTGCCGTGGCTTCCGAGCATGATGATGTCGGCGTTCTTTTCCTTCGCGGTCTGGACGATCGCGTCCGACGGTTTGCCGCCCATGATGAACGCCTCCACCGCGACCCCTTCCTTCCGGGCCGCCTCTTTCACCGCCTTGGCGTTCTTTTCCGCCTCTTTCAATTCCTTTTCTGCAATAACATCTCGCGGCATCTGCGAATGGACGATGTCCATGGGCTGCATGGATTCCGAGGGGACCACGGCCAGTACGATGAGCTTGCCGTTGTTCTTCTTTGCGATCCCGATGGCCTCGGATGCGGCCATCGTCGCATACCGCGACCCGTCGATTGCAACAAGGATATTCTTGAACTCCACCTGGGCCGCCCGCGGGACCACGAGCACATTGCAGGGCGCATGGCCGATGACGCGGGCCGTGGTGCTTCCCATCACGAGCCGCATGAGACCCGTCTTGCCGCGCCTGCCCATGATGATCAACGATATCTTGTTCTTGGCGGCTTCGTCGGAAATATAATTATAGGAGTCCTCTCCTTCAAGGATGCTGGTGCTGCAATCCACGCCCTCTTTCTTTGCCTGTGCCTTCACGGACTCAAGATGCTCCCGTGCCGTCTTCTCCGCTTTTTCGAGTAGCTGGGGCGCGATCGTTTCATATTCAGGATTCGTCTCGATCACGGATATCGCCGAAAGCCTGCTTGAGCATTTTTTTGCTAGGCGGATCGCCTCCCGAATGGCGCCTTCGCTGAACGGTGAACCGTCTGTAGCTAATAGCAATTTCTCTGTATTGTTGACCGGACAGATCTCTACCATGATGACCTCCTGATATATTGAATTAGCTTCCTGGTTTTCTTATAAACGGCTTTGCGCAACATTTTGCGGCAGTACACATATTGATGCACCTGTTTTATGATAGTGGCAAATTCCAGATATGTCAACCTTTTCCCATGTTTTTCTTCAAGCACCTTTACGTGGCAGGAGCGGTGGACAGCTCGGCCAGGACCAGCACATCACGGTGAGAACATCATAGGGGATGCAGCGGTCAAAGATCACGATCCCCCTCATGAAACACTAAAAATGTCCCAATCGTCTTGACATGCACCATGGCTACCTTTATATTGTTGCTGCACACTTACAACATTACCCTCCAAAGAAAGCAGCGGAGCTCGCATGGAAACTGCCCGATTACGTGGTATTCACAAAAAAGTAGGCCCGTTCCTGACCGATTCCCGGGAATTATTTCTCGTGGTGTCCATTGAGACACAATCGCTCCTCGTATGCGTGAACGACACCATCGTCGAGCGATACGACGCCTCGACCTCCCGCTTCGGCAATGGTAATCGGGAAAACTCGCTCAAGACGCCGCTCGGCGTTCATCGGATCAGGGAGAAGTTCGGGAGCGACGCGCCTGCGGGCCGCATATTCAGGGACCGCGAGGACACGGGCGAAGACTGGGACCACAGCCAGACCGGGGACAATCTGATCCTGACCCGCATCCTGCGACTCCAAGGCCTTGAAGAGGGGATCAACAAGGGCGGGAGTGTGGATTCGTACGAGCGCTACATCTATATCCATGGCACCGGCCGGGAGGACCTGATCGGAACCCCTTTGTCGCACGGGTGCATCTGTTTGCGCAATCTCGATGTCATTCGCCTATTTGAAATTGTGAAGGAAGGTACGCTCGTGTACATCGATCCTCCTCCCCTTCTGCTCAACGAACGCCCATGCCGCAGCGTCCATTTCACCGGGATATTCGGCAGCGGCATGAGCGCGCTGGCGCAGTACCTGCGCTTTCAGGGCATCACGGTCTCGGGCTCCGACAGGTTCCATGCAAGCGGGGATACCGCCTCTCTCCGGCAATCGCTCGAAGGTCTCGGATGTTCCATCGTCCGGCAGGACGGTTCGGGTGTGGGCGCGGACACCGATGTTGTCTGTGTCTCAACGGCGATAGAAGACTCGAATCCCGACATCGCTTCCGCCAGGAGCCGTGGCATTCCCCTCATCCACCGCTCCGACCTGCTTGCCGCGATCATCGCGACAAAAAGAACCATTGCAGTGGCCGGCACCAGCGGCAAGTCCACCGTGACCGCGATGATATTCGAATTCCTGACGGCCTGCGACAAGTCGCCCTCCCTCATAAGCGGCGCCAGTCTGCGCAGGCTCGAAAAACAGGGGCTCATCGGCAATGCCTATAGCGGCGGCTCCGAGCTCCTGGTGGTGGAAGCGGACGAAAGCGATGGAACACTGGTCAAGTATCGACCCGACGCCTCGGTCATTCTCAATGTTTCGAAGGACCACAAGAGCATTGAGGAGATAACTTCGCTTTTCAAAACACTGGCATCACAAACTACCTGGACCGCTTTAAACTCCGATGACCCGGTCCTCGCTTCTCTGCCTGCCACCGTGCGCTTCGGACGAAATGGTTCGGCCTCGTGGCGGCCGGACAAGGAAGAGCTCCTGCCGACTTCGGTCAAGCTTTTTAAGAACGGCGCGGAATATCATCTGCCGCTTCCGGGCGAGCACAATCTTGAGAATCTCTGCGCAGCGCTCTGCGTGTGCGAGCATTTCGGATGCGAGCCCGCAGTGCTTGCCGATGCGGTAAAAAATTATGAAGGTGTGGCCCGGCGTTTTTCCGTGACCAGGACAAAGCGGAACGTACATGTGGTCGACGACTTTGCGCATAATCCGGCAAAGATCGCGGCTGTTGTTCGCGCCAGCCGGGGCCTTTCGGAACGCATCATTGCTGTCTACCAGCCGCACGGGTTCGGTCCCACGCGGTTCCTGAAAGATGAATACATCGCGACCTTTCGGTGCGCCTTCCGGCAGCAGGACTCGCTCTATCTTCTGCCGATCTATTATGCAGGAGGCACGGCGCAAAAAGATATTTCCTCGGACGATATCATAAAGGGTCTTGGCCCTGTTGCATTCAAGGCAGAAGCGGTAAAAGATCGCGGCGCTTTGTTGGACAGATTGAAAGTCGATGCGAGAGCAGGAGACTGCGTTCTTCTCATGGGAGCACGGGATCCGTCGCTGCCTGCCCTGGTAAGGAAGATCGTGGAAATGTTCGGCGGAGAATTGGAAAAGTTTGATTCGATTCCCTAGCAGGGCAGGTTCAGGCTTCCCTCTGCCTTCGCTCTCCTCTCGGAACTCGCGGAGATGCTCCGCCACACCGAGATGACCCGCGGTCTTTTCTTTGCGAACCATGCGTCTAACTGCCTTCCCGAGGGAATATCGGGGGTCGCTTCTTTGATCTTGACAATGCTGCCACGGTTAAAGAAGTGACCGTTCGCAGTAACAACTGATTATCTCGCGGGTTCAAGTCCC